>NZ_JBEXPT010000003.1:0-173984 GCF_040612195.1 Streptomyces sp. NPDC006450
CGAGCGGCCCCGCCGCCCAGGCTCCGCCGCCGTCCGACGGCTCCCGCGCGGCCCGCGCGGTGGCGTTCGCGTACGGGGCGATCGGCAAGCCGTACGTGTGGGGCGCGACGGGCCCGGGCTCGTTCGACTGCTCCGGTCTGACCCAGGCGGCCTGGCGTGCGGCCGGGGTGTCGCTGCCGCGCACCACCTACACGCAGATCAACGCGGGACAGCGGGTCTCCCGCGACCGCTTGGCCCCCGGTGACCTGGTGTTCTTCTACTCCGGCGTGACGCACGTCGGCATGTACGTCGGCAACGGCCAGATGGTCCACGCCCCGCGTCCCGGCTCCACGGTCCGCCTCGCGCCGATCGACTCGATGCCCTGGGCCGGAGCCTCGCGGCCCGCCTGAGTTCCGGAGAGGCCCCGGGCGGGGGTCCGGGGACCCGGGTGGCCTGGTGGGGGCCCGTCCCTGGGTCAGATCAGCCGGCGGGCCGTCGCCCAGCGGGTCAGCTCGTGGCGGTTGGAGAGCTGGAGCTTGCGCAGCACCGCCGAGACGTGGGATTCCACGGTCTTGACCGAGATGAAGAGCTGCTTGGCGATCTCCTTGTACGCGTATCCGCGCGCGATCAGCCGCAGGACCTCGCGCTCGCGCTGGGTGAGGCGGTCGAGGTCCTCGTCGACCGGCGGGGCGTCCGTCGAGGCGAAGGCGTCGAGCACGAAGCCCGCCAGCCGCGGCGAGAACACCGCGTCCCCGTCCTGGACGCGGAAGACCGAGTCGACCAGGTCGGTGCCGGTGATCGTCTTGGTGACGTAGCCGCGGGCGCCGCCCCGGATGACCCCGATGACGTCCTCGGCGGCGTCCGACACCGACAGGGCCAGGAACCGTACCGGGTCCTCGACGGCGCCCATCAGCGGGGCGCAGCGGCGCAGTACCTCGACGCCGCCGCCGCCGGGCAGGTGCACGTCGAGGAGCACCACCTCGGGGCGGGTGGCGGTGATGACGGTGACGGCCTGGTCCACGTCGGCGGCCTCGCCGACGACCTCGACCCCGGTCCGCTCGGTCTCGCCGATCTCGGCCTGCACCCCGGTGCGGAACATCCGGTGGTCGTCGACGAGCACCACCCGGACCCTCCTGGTCACGCCGCCGGTGCTCGCGCTGTCCTCGGTCATGCTGCCTTCGCCGCCCTCTCCATCTCCAGCTCGACTTCCGTGCCGCCGTCGGGCGCGGACCGCAGTCGGGCGGTCCCGCCGTTGCGCTGCATCCGGCCGATGATCGATTCTCGTACGCCCATCCGGTCGTCCGGTACCGCGTCGAGGTCGAAGCCCGGTCCGCGGTCCCGTACGGACACGAACACCGTCTGGCCCTCCACCTCGGCGTACACCTGGACGGGGCCGCCGTCGCCACCGTACTTGGCGGCATTGACCATCGCCTCGCGCGCGGCCTGCATCTGTGCGGCCAGCTTCTCGTCGAGGGGGCAGTCGCCGACGACGACCACCTCGATCTGGACGCCGTGGTGGTCCTCCACCTCGGCGGCGGTCTTCTTCACGGCCTCGGCCAGTGTCGTGGGCTCCTCGCCCTCGTCCTTGCCGGTGCCCTCGGGCTTGTACAGCCAGTTGCGCAGCTCCCGCTCCTGGGCGCGGGCGAGGCGGCGCACCTCTCCGGCGTCCTCGGCGTTGCGCTGGATCAGGGTGAGGGTGTGCAGCACGGAGTCGTGGACGTGGGCGGCCACCTCGGCGCGCTCCTGGGCGCGGATGCGCATCAGGCGCTCCTCGGAGAGGTCCTGGGTCATCCGGATCAGCCAGGGTCCCGCCAGGAGGGCGACGCCGACCAGGACGGCGAGGGTGGCGGTCATGACGTTGCCCAGCTGGGCTGCGGAGCCGCGGACCACGATGAAGACGGTCAGGCCGACGCCGACCAGGGCGACGCCCGCGAGTGCGCGGGCGACTTGCAGCAGCCGGGCGTGCCGGCCCGCCGCGGCGTTCCAGTGGGCGCGGCGGGCGTTGTCGGCCTGGCGCCAGACGAGGACCACGCCGGCTCCGACGAGCAGGGTCGGCCAGACGTACCGTCCCGAGCTGCCGCCGACCTGGACCTGGGAGATGAAGATGCCCGCGCCGACGCACAGCGCGATCAGCGCGATGATCTGGCCCCGCTCGGGCTTGCGCAGCCGCCGGGTGCCGTCGGGGAGGGTGTCGAAGTAGGAGCGGTGGCCGCTGCGGCCGCCGACGCCGAGTGGTACGAAGACCCAGAACGCGGCATAGAGCAGCACGCCCAGGCCGTCGCCCCACATGAACAGGCCGAGGAAGGTGAGCCGGACCCAGACGACGGGCAGGCCCAGGTGCCCGGCGAGCCCGCGCGCGACTCCGCCGAGCATCCGGCCGTCGGCGCTGCGGTAGAGCTTGCGCTGCGGCGTCTCGTCGGAGTCCGGTGCGTACGGCGTGCGGGGGGCGGCTGCTACGGGCATGTCACCGATGGTCACACGCACGCGGTGCCCGTGGCATCAGGGCAGCCCCCCAGTTCTCTCGGGGGGATATCAGGGTTGCGCCAGGGTAGATCCGGATGCCTGCGGCGGCGGCGGGCCGTCACCATGTACGCATGACCGAGGTACACGATTCCCCGCCGCCGGACGCAGGAGCCGGCACGAGCGGGGCCGGCGCGGGCGCCGGCTCCGCTTCTCCGCTCGCCGAGCGCCCTCCCCTGCGCCGCGGCAAGCGGGACAAGGTGCTCGCGGGCGTGTGCGGCGGCCTGGGCCGGTACTTCGGGCTCGACCCGGTGATCTTCCGGATCGTGCTCGGCGTCCTCGCCGTCACCGGTGGCGTCGGTCTGATCTTCTACGGCTTCGCGTGGCTGCTGCTGCCCCAGGAGGGCGAGGAGGACAGCGAGGCGAAGAAGCTGCTGACCGGCCGGGTCGAGGGCTCGACTCTGGCGGCGGTCTTCGCCGCGCTGGTGGGCTGCGCCCTGTTCCTGTCGATGCTGGACAACAGCGGGCTGGCGGTCTTCTCCGTCCTGGCCGTCCTGGCGCTGGGCGCCGCGGCGTACTGGTCGCAGCGGCGGCGCAGCGGGCTCGGCGGACGGCTCCAGCCGGGAGAGGACGAGAAGGCCGCGCCGGGCGCCGAGTTCGTGTATCCGGCGGCCACCCGCACCGGGCACCGCACCGCGCACAGTCCGGCGCCGCCCGAGACCCAGGCGCCGCCCGCGCCCGGGGGTCCGTCGTGGTGGCGGGATCCGCTGGTCAAGGACGGGACCACGGGGCCGGTCGGCTCGACGGGGTACCTGTGGGGCCCCGAGGACTCGGTCGAGGTCACCGCTGGCATTGGCCCGGCCGCGGCTCCACCGTCCGGGCAGCGCGTTTCCAGGGAGCCCCGGGGCGGCATCGGCGGCCGGGTGTTCGTGCTGGCCGCGCTGGCCGGGAGCACGGCCACCGCCGCGGTCTGGGAGGGCAGCACCCTGAGCCACGCCCTTCAGGTCGGCTTCGCCGCCGGTCTCGTCGTCTTCGGCCTCGGGCTCGTGGTGAGTTCGGTCAAGGGGCGCACCGGGTTCGGCACCGTGCTGTTCTCGGTGATCACGGCCGTTCTGCTGGCCGGTTCGGTCGCGCTGCCCAAGGACATCGGTACCGACTGGCGCGTCGTGGACTGGCATCCGACGGCGGTGGCCGAGGTGGCGCCGGTCTACGAGGCGGGCACCGGGCTCGCCACCTTGGACCTCAGCCACGTGGACGTGCCCAAGGGCACCACCGTGCCCGTCCGCGCCTCCATCGAGGCGGGCCGGCTGCGGGTGATCCTCCCGAGGGAGGTCACCGCTGAGACGGAGGCGACGGTCCGACTGGGCGACATCCAGATGCCCGGCGACACCGGCGAGGACGTCCGTGTGCGCAACCGCACCGAAACCCGGCAGGCAACCCTGCCCCCCGCCCCGGGCACCAAGGCCGGCGGCACGATCGCATTGCACCTCAGCGCGGGTGTGGGACAGGTGGAGGTGGCCCGTGCGGCGTCATGAGTTCCAGCCGGGACGGCTGATCGCGGGACTGGTCCTGACGGCGGCCGGGGTGCTCTATCTCCTCGGCGCGGCGGGCGAGGCCGATCCGCCCTGGTTCTTCGTCCTCATGATGACCGCGGGCGGTCTCGCCTTCGCCGCCGTCGTCGGGCTGGTGACCTACGCCGTGCGCCGCGACCGGCGCGAGCGGATCAGCGAGTCCAGCGAGAGGTAGGGCGCCCCGGCGAGGATCAGCGGGGTCCAGGCCATGAGGTAGATCAGGTCGTTGCCGTAGTAGTAGGGGGTCACCGCCCAGGACACGGTGAGCCACAGGCTGAGCGAGATCAGGGCCCCGCCGACGGACGCGATCCGGGTCAGCAGTCCGGCCAGGACCCCCAGGCCGACCAGGAGTTCCCCGATGGCCAGGGCCACGGCGAAGCCGACGGGCGCCTTCAGGGCCATGTCCACCAGGGCGGGGATCGCCGAGGTGTCGCGCACCCCGTTCATCAGTTCGCCGATGGAGCCGCTGCCGGTGGCGGAGAGGAACGCCGAGTCGGTCAGCTTGTCCAGGCCGGCGTAGACGAAGGTCACGCCGAGGAAGATCCGCAGAGGCAGGAGCGCGTGACGGGCGGCGAGCTCGCGCAGGCCGCTCGGTCCGGTGGGAGCGTCAGGGGCGCCGGAGGGGACGTCAGTTCGGGTCACGCGTCATGTGTACCCGCTTCACTCCGCCACGTCGATGGTGCACCGGTTCGATTCCACCCCGGCGGCGGTGACGACCTGGATCTCGATCCGCCCCGGCTCCACTTCCGCCGGGACGGGCACGGTCAGCACGGCGTCGGACGGGTTGGTGAAACCGCCCGCCACCGGGACCAGCGGTACGTGCACATGGACCGCACCCACTCGGACCACCAGCCGGGCCAGCATTTCCGGCGTCTGTGCCCCCGGCGGGACGAAGCCCACTCCGCGGATCTCGATGTCGTCCCCGGGCCGGATCGCCGCGTCCAGATCCCCGGGCTCGCGTCTGCGCACCACCGACAGGACCAGCGGGCGGCTGCCCTCGGCGTACTTCGCCGCCAGGTACACGGCCGCCGACAGCGCCACCAGCAGGGCCAGTGCCCAGGGCAGCGCCGGCAGCCGGTCCGGGAACCGGGCCAGCGAGACCCCCGCGAAGGCCAGCACCACCGTGGAGACCAGGATGTACTGGGCGTCGGGGAAGGAGCCCCGGCCCGCGTCGTCCGTCAGCAGGTCCGCCCCGGTCGGGCGGTCCGCCGGCAGTTTCTGCAGCCGCTGCCCCATGATCCGTACGGAGACCACCCGGCGCACCAGCACCGCGACCCCCGAGGTCAGCCCGAGCACCGCCAGCAGCGGCAGCGCCCGGTCGAGCGCGAGCCCCTCGTACAGCGCCTGGCGCTCCGGTCCCGGTGAGGAGGCCGCGAGCCGCAGCGCGGGCAGCAGCGTCGCGAAGGCGGTGAGCACCAGCCAGGCGCTCGGTACCGTCTTCGAGGTGGACAGCCGGTTGTCCTCGCCGACGAGCGGGGCGAGGAGACCGCCCCGGAGCGTCTGCGCGCGGGCCGCCACGGTCAGCAGGGCGGCCAGCACGAGCGCGGCCAGCAGCCCGGCGGTGCGCGCCGTGGACCAGCCGGTGCCGAGTGCGGTGCCGACCTGGACCAGGAGCAGCACCCCCGCGGCGATCCACACGGCGAGGACCGCCCGCCGGGAGAAGAGGTAGAGCCAGGAGCTGCCCGCCTCCCGGCCCCGGTCGGCGACCGTCCGGGCCGACAGGGTCAGCTCGTCGGAGACCCACTGCCGGGAGGCTCCGAGGGAGTGGGCCACGGCGGCCGGCACCCCCTGCCCCGAGGCGAACTCGTCGCGCTTCTCCAGGAACGCTGCGACCGCGCGGCGGTGCCCCTCTCGTGTGCAGTCCTCGCAGGCACAGGCCGCGGTATGGGTGCTTCTGGACATCTCTTGGACAGCCACGAACGTGCCGCCTCTCTGAACTACGGTGCAATGCCAGCGAATTGTGCACCACTGCGGCAGTGTTCCGGATTGCGCACGATGTCAGAGCAGGTGATTAACCGTTCATGATGTTGACGCACCCGCTCCGGCGGCCTCCAGCAGCGGCTGGCAGTTCACCCACGCCGCCAGATCGGACCCGAACCGCTCCCGGGTCGCGAGGGCGCTGTGGTGGCTGATGAGCACCGCTTTCCCGGCCGCCCGCGCGATCAGCTGCACCTGCGCGGCCCGCTCCGCCGCGATGAACCACCAGGCGGCCGCCTCCACCGAGTCGCCGACCGTCAGCAGTCCGAGGTTGCGCAGGACCAGCGCCTTGTAGGGGCCGAGCGCGCCCGCGATCCGCTCGGCGTCCGCGCCGTCCACGGCCCCGCCGCCGAAGAACTCGTCGAGCAGTGCGTGGTCCTCGTAGAAGGCGCAGGCCTCCAGGGTGACGGGGGCGAGCAGTTCGCCGAGCGCGGCGAGCGCCCTGCCGTACGGGGCCTGTGTGCGGACCACGGCCACCACGGCGGGCCGGGCCCGGTGGACGGCCGCGTGCACGGCGAAGGCCAGCTGGTTGACCCTGCGCTCCCCCTGGCGGACCCGCCCCTCCCCGTCGACCAGCAGCAGGTCCTCGGGGCCGATCGCGGCGAAGGCCCGGCCGAAGGGGTTCACCCAGTAGCAGTCCTCGAACTCCGGGTCCCGGGCGCTGACGTGCCCGCCCACCCCGTCCTCGTACCCGAGCCGCCCCAGCAGCCGCAGCACCCCGGCGAGCCGCTCCTTGCGGTGGGCGCGCTCCTGCGCGGCGGTGGCGAACACCGGCGGCATCTCGAAGCGCAGCCGCTCGACGGGCACGGGTGCGGGTGCGGGTGCGGGTCGGTCGGTCATGGCCCCTCCTTCAAGGTCGCGGCGCAAAGTACCGGCGACCGGCCGAAGAGGCCATACACGCGGCGAGGCCGCCGCTCCCGGTGCGGGAGCGGCGGCCTCGTCAGTACGGCGGCAGGGGGGACTACTCCCACTCGATGGTGCCCGGGGGCTTGCTCGTGCAGTCCAGGACCACGCGGTTCACGTCCGGCACCTCGTTGGTGATGCGGGTGGAGATCCGCGCGAGCACCTCGTAGGGCATGCGCGTCCAGTCCGCGGTCATGGCGTCCTCGGAGGAGACGGGGCGCAGCACGATCGGGTGGCCGTAGGTACGGCCGTCGCCCTGGACGCCGACGCTGCGGACATCGGCCAGCAGGACGACCGGGCACTGCCAGATCTCGCGGTCCAGGCCGGCCGCCGTGAGCTCGTGGCGGGCGATGGCGTCGGCCTCGCGGAGCAGGTCCAGGCGCTCCTTGGTGACCTCGCCGACGATGCGGATGCCGAGGCCGGGGCCGGGGAACGGCTGGCGCTGGACGATCTCGGCGGGCAGGCCGAGCTCCTGTCCGACCATCCGGACCTCGTCCTTGAACAGCTGGCGCAGCGGCTCGACGAGCTCGAACTCGATGTCCTCGGGGAGCCCGCCCACGTTGTGGTGGGACTTGATGTTGGCGGTGCCGGTGCCGCCGCCGGACTCGACGACGTCCGGGTACAGGGTGCCCTGGACCAGGAAGGCCACCGCCGGGCCGTCCTCCTGGAGGATCTCCAGCTGGGCCTGCTCGAAGACGCGGATGAACTCGCGGCCGATGATCTTGCGCTTGGTCTCCGGGTCGGAGACGCCGGCCAGCGCGTTCAGGAAGCGCTCCTGCGCGTCGACGACCTTCAGCTGCACGCCGGTGGCGGCGACGAAGTCCTTCTCGACCTGCTCGGTCTCGCCCTTGCGCATCAGGCCGTGGTCCACGTACACGCACGTGAGCTGCGAGCCGATGGCCTTCTGCACGAGGGCCGCGGCGACCGCGGAGTCCACGCCGCCGGACAGGCCGCAGATGGCGCGCTTGTCGCCGACCTGCTCGCGGATGAGGGCGACCTGCTCCTCGACGATGTTGCCGGGGGTCCAGGTGGGCTGCAGGCCGGCACCGCGGTAGAGGAAGTGCTCCAGGATCTGCTGGCCGTGCGTGGAGTGCATCACCTCGGGGTGGTACTGCACGCCGTAGAGCTTCTTCTCGTCGTTCTCGAAGGCCGCGACCGGGACGACGTCGGTCGACGCGGTGACGGTGAAGCCCTCGGGAGCGGCGGAGCAGGCGTCGCCGTGGGACATCCACACCGACTGGTTCTCGGGGGTGCCCTCGAAGAGGGTGGATCCGGTCTTGGAGACGGCCAGCGGGGTGCGGCCGTACTCGCGCGAGCCGGTGTTGTCGACGGTGCCGCCGAGGGTGACCGCCATGAGCTGGAAGCCGTAGCACATGCCGAAGACGGGGACGCCGGCTTCGAAGATCGCGCCGTCGAGCTGGGGGGCGCCCTCCTCGTACACGGAGGACGGGCCGCCGGAGAGGATGATCGCCTTCGGGTTCTTGGCGAGCATCTCGGCCACGGGCATCGTGCTGGGCACGACCTCGGAGTAGACCCGTGCCTCGCGGACGCGGCGAGCGATGAGCTGCGCGTACTGGGCGCCGAAGTCGACGACGAGAACCGTGTCCGGGGCGCTGTCGTGGGTGGCGAAGGTGGCTTCTGGCACGGGGCAGGCCTTCCGGCGGAAAGAGGGGGTTGTTTTGTCGATTCTAACGGGGGACGGACAGCCCTCTTCGTCTCACCGTCCGAACCGGCTTGGCACGGAGCGGGACAGAGGGTAATAATCCCTCCATGCGCAAGCAGCTGAGCTTCCTCTTTACCTATGGCACCGGCCGGTCCGGTCGCCATGGGTCATCGTGATGCTCGCTTGAGCCACTGACTTCCCAGAGCGCCCCGGTCCGACAGGACCGGGGCGCTCCGGCGTTTCCGCTCCTGCCGGGCCCTCACCCACAGGAGAACCCCATGTCCGTCACCACCCCCGAGCAGCTGATCGCCGGTTCCCGCGAGCGGATCGACGCCATCGACGACCGGATCATCGGCCTGATCCAGGAACGGATGGCCGTGTCGACCGTCATCCAGGAGGCCCGGATCGGCTCGGGCGGGCGCCGGGTGCACCTGTCCCGGGAGATGGAGGTCCTGGGGCACTGGAGCGACGCCCTCGGCAAGCCCGGCACCGCGCTCGCGATGACCCTGCTGGAGCTGTGCCGGGGCCGGGTGTGAGGCTGAGGCTGAGGCCGCGGCCGTGCCCGTGACGCCTGTTCGTCACCCGTCCGGACCGTGACCGGCCCCACGGCCCTTCGTTGATGCGGATGACCGTGCCAGCCAGGTGCGGGACCGCAGCACCACGCGTGGCTCGCTGGAGCGATGAGACGCACCCCCTACCGGGCGTGCGTCGTGGGACCTCGCTCCTTCATGTGACCGGACGGCAGGGGACAGCAGCCCGGTCACCCCACAAGGACGGCCGGCCCGGGGGACGCCCCGGACCGGCCGTTCTTCTGTTTCCCCCGTCGGTTCCCCCGTCGGTTCCCCCGTCGGTTCTCCCGTCGGTTCCCCCGTCGGTTCCCCCGTCGGTTCCCCCGTCGTCCCCCGCTCGGCCCCTCTGCCTACGCCGTCACGCGCGGCCGGTGGCCCGCCGACGGAACACCAGGAACACCGCGGCGCCGGCGGCCACGAGCACCGCGCCGGCCATCAGGACCAGCCCGGCGGCGGAGCCGGTCTCGGCGAGGCCGCCGTTGGGCGTCTTGCCGTTGCCGGTAGTGGCACCCGGGCTCGGAGTGGCGCTCGCACCCGGCGTGGCCGCCGGGCTCGTGGGAGCCGTCGGCGTCGGGCCGGCGGTGGTCGGAGCCGTGGTCGGCGTCGGGGCGGGGCCCTTGCCGTTGATCACGAAGGCGGCCTTGTTGTTGGCGTGGGCCGGGTCCCAGCTCGCCGGCGTGGTGCCGATCGGCGACCAGGCGCCGACCGTGACGGAGCCGGTGGCCTCCGCGACCACCTTCTCGATCTTCAGCTCGAACGGGAAGGCGAACTTCTCCTTCTCCCCGATGACGTGCGAGGTCCGGCACAGGTAGCGCGGGGCGCCCAGCTGCTGCTCGGGGTAGTCACCCGAGGCCGTGACGGCCCTGCAGGGCTCGGGCACCTTGGTGACCTTCGCTCCGGCCGGGATCACGATGTCCGCCATGGCCACGTCCTCGCCGGAGCGGAGGTAGGCGATCCACGCCGGTCCCTCGTTGCGGAAACCGAGCTCGGCCTTGACCGTCTCGCCCGCCTTGCCCTTCAGGGAGGTGCCGGACGCCACCAGGTCGGCGGTGTTCTTCACCGAGAAGTCGAACTCGTGCCGGTTGTTCCACGGGTCCAGGTCCGCGGCGCTCGGCGCGGCCTTGGCCGCGCGCACCTTGAGGCCCAGCTTCTTGCCCGTGCGGGGCGTGCTGAGCTTCTGCGTGGGCTTCGGCTGGGAGCCGGCCTCGTGCACCCCGTAGACCAGTCCCTCGATGAAGGCGTGCGGAGCGGCCCGGAGAGTCAGCGCGCCGGCGATCTCGTAGACCTCGCCCGGCTTGACCACGTTGTCGAAGGTGCAGACCGTCGTGCCCCAGCCCACGTTCCAGGGCTGGCCGGCGCTGTCGTCCTCGCTGTAGGCGCAGTTGTCGTACTGCTCGACCAGACCCATGCCGTGCGTGGTGTTCAGTTCCAGCGCCACGCCGTCGACGGACTCGGTTCCCGTGTTGCCGAAGACGATCGGGAGCGGCTGCGTCTGGCCCGGGTTCAGCTTGGCCTTGAGGGCCGCCTTCTCCATCACCAGGTCGGGTCCGCCGACCTTGACCTTGGTGGTGGCGGGCTTGAAGGTGGCGCCCTCCGCCGCCCCGGTCATCGTCAGGTCGACGACCGTGCCGAGCTTGCTGCCCTTGGCGGCGGTGAGGTCCAGGGACACCACGCTGCTTCCGTGCCAGATCCCCCAGTCCTCACAGATGACCTTCGTCCCGGCGAGGGTGCAGCCGTAGTCCTGCTCCTTGTCGAGCGCCACGTCGGCGACGCCCTTGAGCGCGCTCAGGTCGATCGTGTAGGTGATCCGCTCGTTGAACTGCTTCCCGGTCTCGTTCTCGACACGGAAGTCGACCGTGGTCTTCTGCGGCTTGCCGCCCTGCCCGGGGTACGGGCGCAGGCCGATCTCCGCCGGGCTGGTGAGCGTGAACACCGGATCCGCGGCGTTCGCAGGGGTGGCGGCCAGACCGACGGCCACCAGGCCGGCTGCCGCCAGCAGGGAGGAGATGCGCTTTCTCATGCCGGTGTTGACCAGCGACGACCCTGTCCGGTTGCCCCCTTCGCCCTGTGATGGACGCCACACCTCCGCCACCGGGTTCCGGTACAACCATCCGGGGCGGACGAGTGTCATCCATAGAGTTCGGCGGGTACCGCGCTCGGAGGGGGAGTGCGGTGCCCGCCGAAGTCATTCGGCGACTGCTGCGGCTACTCGGCGGGGGACGCCGTGCGCGGCGGAACCTCCGGTACCGCCAGGAACGGCAGGCGCAGCGCCCCGAAGGCCTCCTTCGGTACCGCGGGGCGGACCGGTTCCACGGCCTCCAGGCGGGCGTAGGCCGCCCCCTGCTCCGGGCGCGGGTCGTGCTCGCCGTTGTTCGGCCAGTAGGACATCGCCCGTTCCGCCTGCGCGGTGATCGTCAGCGACGGGTTGACCCCAAGGTTCGCGGAGATCGCCGAGCCGTCCACCACCGAGATGCCCGGGTGCCCGTAGAGCCGGTGGTACGGGTCGACCACGCCCTCCTCGGGCGAGGCGCCGATCGGGCAGCCGCCGAGGAAGTGCGCCGTCAGCGGCGTGCCCATCAGCTCGCCGATGTTGCTGCCCGGGAACCCGTTGATCTCCTCGGCCAGCAGGGTCGCCGCCCGTGTGGCCTCGGCGATCTGTACGGGGTTGGGTGCGCCGTGGCCCTGGCGGGCCGTGAGCAGGCCCTTGCCTATGCCGCCGGGCTTGCGGTAGGTGGTCAGGGAGTTGTCCAGGGACTGCATGACCAGGCCGATGATGGTCCGCTCCGACCAGCGCCGGTTGGACAGGGAGCGCAGCAGTTGCACGGGGTGCCGGGCCGTGCGCCCGAACCAGGCGCGGACCCGGTGGGCGGAGTAGGGCACCTGGAGGATCGTCATGAACCCCATCGCGTTGGAGCCCTTGCCGTAGCGCACGGGCTCGATGTGCGTGTCGGCGTTGGGGTGCACCGAGGAGGTGATGGCCACGCCCCGCGTGAAGTCGGCCCGCTTGTCCTTGCCGTGCCGCTTTCGGTAGCGGCGGTCGTCGGTCTGCGCGCCTACGAGGCCTTCGGAGTTGGTCCGGGTCAGATCACCGAGCCGGTCCGAGAGGCGGGGCAGCTCGCCGAGGTCCTTCATCGTGTGCAGGAGGGTCTGGGTACCGTACGTGCCCGCCGCGACGACCACGTAGCGGGCGCGCAGCACCTTGGCAGTGCCCTTGCCGCTCCTGCGTCGCTGGTCGGTGGGGACGGTGCGGACGCGGTAGCCGCCGTCGGGGTGCTCGGAGAGGGCGGTGACCGTCGTCATGGGGTGGATGGCGGCGCCGGCCCGCTCGGCGAGGTGCAGGTAGTTCTCGCCCAGGGTGTTCTTCGCGCCGTGCCGGC
Organism: Streptomyces sp. NPDC006450; assembly: GCF_040612195.1. Classification (NCBI taxonomy): domain Bacteria; kingdom Bacillati; phylum Actinomycetota; class Actinomycetes; order Kitasatosporales; family Streptomycetaceae; genus Streptomyces; species Streptomyces sp. NPDC006450. The sequence goes on from NZ_JBEXPT010000003.1 coordinate 12,500, forward strand.
AGCCGGTCATGCACTCGCCGCACTCGGTGCAGGCCTTGCGGGCGGGGCCGGCGCCGCCGAAGTACGGGTCGGCGACCTCGTCACCGGGACGGACCCTGCCCTGGCCCTCGGCATCTCCGCCGTCCCCGAAGAAGACGCCGACCGGGGCCATGTGGAAGGAGTCGGCGACGCCCATCTTGGCGGCGGCCGCCTTGAGGTGGACGTCGGAGGGGGTCGTCGTCGGGTTGAGCCGGACCCCCAGCATCCGCTTGGCCTGGTCGTAGTAGGGGGCGAGCTCGTCCCGCCAGTCCGTGATGGACGCCCACTGCCGGTCCTCGAAGAAGGCGGTGGGGGGCACGTAGAGGGTGTTGGCGTAGTTGAGGGAGCCGCCGCCGACCCCGGCGCCCGCGAGGACCATCACGTTGCCGAGGAGATGGATGCGCTGGATCCCGTACAGCCCGAGGGCGGGGGCCCACAGGTAGTTGCGCAGGTCCCAGCTGTTCTTCGGCAGGGTCTCGCGGGTGAAGCGGCGTCCTGCCTCCAGGACGCCGACCCGGTACCCCTTCTCGGTGAGCCGCAGCGCCGAGACCGACCCTCCGAAACCCGATCCGATGACGATGACGTCGTAGTCGTACGACACTGCGGTGCCTCCCAAACGGAACGGACCTGCTTAGCGGAGCCGGAAGGCCTTCATGACCTTGAGGCTGCGGGTCATGAACGCCGCGTACTTCTCGTCGTCCATCCCGAACGACGGCGCCATCGGCAGCAGCCGCTGGTGGGCCACGGTCTGGGCCTCGGTGTACTTGAGGATGCCCTCGGAGCCGTGGCGGCGGCCGAGGCCGGATTCCTTCATGCCGCCCATGGGCGCCTGGGCGCTGCCGTAGGCCGGGGCGTACCCCTCGTTGATGTTGACGGTGCCGGTGCGCAGGCGGGCCGAGACGGCGTGGCCGCGGCGGGCGTCCTTCGTCCACACGCTGGAGTTCAGGCCGTAGGAGGTGCCGTTGGCCTCCTCGATGACCTCGTCCTCGTCCGTGAAGCGGTAGATGGAGACGACCGGGCCGAAGGTCTCCTCCCCGCACACCGCCATCGCGGCCTCGACGCCGTCGAGGATGGTCGGCTCGTAGAAGAGCGGGCCGATGTCGGGGCGGGCGACGCCGCCGGTGACGAGGGTGGCGCCCTTGGCCACGGCGTCGTCCACGTGGCGCTGTACGGCCTCCAGCTGGCGTTCGCCGGCCAGGGAGCCCATGTCGGCGCCGTAGGCGAGGGAGGAGCCGAGGCGCATGGCCTTGGTGCGGGCGGCGAACCGGGCGACGAACTCGTCGGCGATCGAGGCGTGGACGTAGAGCCGCTCGATGGAGATGCAGAGCTGGCCGGCCGAGGAGAAGCAGGCGCGGACGGCGCCGGCGGCGGCCTTCTCCACGTCGGCGTCGCGCAGGACGAGCATGGCGTTCTTGCCGCCGAGTTCGAGGGAGGCCCCGACCAGGCGGGCGGCCGCGCCCCGGGCCACCTCGCGGCCGGTACGCGTGGAGCCGGTGAACGAAACGTAGTCGGCGTGCCGGACCACCTCGGGGCCGACGACCGGGCCCTCGCCGAGGACGATCTGGAACACCTCGGCCGGCAGGCCCGCCTCGATCATCAGGTCGCGGGCCCACAGGGCGGTGAGCGCGGTCTCGGTGTCGGGCTTCATCACGACGGCGTTGCCCGCGACGAAGGCGGGCAGGGCGTCGCCGATGGACAGTTCGAGGGGGTAGTTCCAGGGAGCGATCTGGCCGATGACCCCACGCGGCTGGCGCAGCTCGGTGACCTTGGTGAGGGTGGGCATGGCGCCCGTGTGGCCCTTGGGGCGCAGGTACGAGGGCGCCTTGCGGCCGTAGTGCCGGGCGGCGATCGAGACGGCCTGCACCTCCTCGTGGGCGTGCAGGCGGGCCTTGCCGGTCTCCAGCTGGATCAGGTCGAGCACCTCGGCCTGCCGGTCCAGGACCAGGTCGTGGAAGCGCAGCAGGACGGCGGCACGGGCGCGGACGGGCACGGCGGCCCAGGCGGTCTGCGCGGCGCGGGCCGCGTCGAAGGCCGCCGCCACGTCCTGGGGGGTGGCCTCGGGGAGCTCCGCCAGCCGGTCCCCGGTGAAGGGGCTGTGGTTGGCGGTGCGGCCGGAGCCGGCCACTCCGCGGGTCAGCCGGGCGACCAGTTCGGGGGTCACCACGTCGGCGGCGCTCCGGGCGCCGACCGGGGCCGGGGCGACCGGATTGGTGGGCTGCGGGGCGCTGCGGAGGGGGGCCGGGGCCTGCGTGTCCGTCATGGCCGTGAGCGTATTGCGCCCGGGGGTGCTTTGGGTACCCGCCGGTAACCGGATTTTGCCATTTCTGCCAGTGATCGCTGGCGGGATGGCGGAATCCGGGTGCCGCGGGGCGGTCTCAGCGGGCCGGGGCGGGCTGCCAGCCGCTGAGCACGACGTCGAACTGCGACCGGGTCGTGTCCCAGTCCGACACGGGACCCGACATGTACACCGCGTACTCGGTGCCGTCCGGCGCGTAGTACATCTGCTCGATGGCCTGCCGGGGCCCGGTGAACGCCCCGCTCTTCTCCGTCCAGGCGAACTCCCACAGGGCGGCCTTGACCTGCCCCCGGAAGGTGTTCGGGTGCAGGGTCTGGCGCGTGTAGTCGGAGCGCTTGGCGACCTGCTTCTCCAGGTCCAGCAGGTGCGCGTACGGATCCCTGAACGTCGGCTTGCGGTCCATCGCGATCCGGATGAAGTGCTTGCCGCCGTCGCCGGTGTAGTCGATCTGCGAGCCGTCCTCCCGGCGCTTCCAGCCGTCCGGGACGAAGAGGGAGAAGCCCTGCTTGTCGACCACCTTCCTCCAGCCCGCCGGCGGAGCCTCTTCCTCCTGCGCCTTGGCGTCCACACCGCCGGACGAGGCACCGGACGAGGCACCCGCCGTCCGGCCCGGGATCCCGCCGTCCGTGTCCGAGTCGCTGGTGTACTTCAGGATCCCGAACACCCCGGCGCCGCCGAGCAGCGCCGCCACCACGGCGACGACCACCGCGCGTCCGATCCGGCCGGGGGCTCCGGCGTCCCGGCGACCCGGTCCGCGCGGTCCGCCCGGCCCGGCCTCGGAGCGGGTGGCGAGCGCCGGCTCCTGTTCCGGCTGCGGGGACCGTCCCTGGTCCGGTCCCGGCTCGCCGTTCCCGGACAGCTCGGCCGTGTCCGCCGGCTCGTTCCGGGCGGCGCCCAGCTCCTCGGAGCCCATCGCGCGCGTGGGTACGTACGCCTGCGCCGCCTTCGGCTCGCGGCCTTCCATCGCCTGCAGCAGCATCTGCTCGGCCTCGTCGGCCGAGGGCCGGTGCGCCGGATCCTTGCGCAGCAGCGCCGTGATGACCGGGGCCAGCGCGCCCGCGTGGGTCGGGGCGGGCGGCTCCTCGTTCACCACGGCCTGGAGGCTGGAGATGGGCGAGGTGCGGCGGAACGGCGAGCGGGCCTCGACGGCCGTGTACAGCGTCGCGCCGAGCGACCACAGGTCGGAGGCCGGATCGGGGGACCCGCCGGTGACCCGTTCGGGGGCCAGGTAGTCGATGGAGCCGACGAGTTCGCCGGTGCGCGTGATGGAGGAGTCGCCCTCGATCGCGGCGATGCCGAAGTCGGCGAGCATCACCCGGCCGTCCTTGGCGAGCATCACGTTGCCCGGCTTCACGTCCCGGTGCAGTACGCCGACCGCGTGCGCGGCGCGCAGCGCGCCGAGCACGTGCAGCCCGATCCGGGCCGCCTCGCGGGGTTCGATCCGGCCGGCCGTCTTCGCCGCGTCCGCGAGGGAAGGACCGTCGATGTACTCCATGACGATCCACGGCCGGTCGTCGTGTTCCAGTACGTCGTGCACGGTGACGACCGCCGGATGCTGGATCCGGGCCGCGGCCCGGGCCTCCTTCTGCGTCCGGGCGTGCAGGACGTCCCGGTCCGCCTGGGCGACGTACAGGCCTGCCGTCAGTTCCTTGACGGCGACCGTCCTGTGCAGCAGCTCATCGTGGGCGCGCCACACCTTGCCCATGCCGCCCCTGCCGATGGGCTCCACGAGCCGGTACCGGCCCGCGAGCACCGCACCCGCACCTGTCTGCTGTTCCACGAATCCCCGCCGCCGCTCTGTGCACTTCCGGTCAGACTACGGAGATCGCGGGTGGCGACGGAACCACTAGGAGGCGGTTGGGCCGCACTGTGACGCAATCGCCGTACTGATAGCTCGTCAGCCGCCGCTCCTGTAGCTGGCCGTCGCCTGCTCGAAGGTCTCGGTGACCTTGCCCTCCTGGTCCTGCGGGCCCGTGACCATGACGACGTGGTAGGTACCTCCGAGCGCGACGACGAAGTTGCGGGCCACGACGGAACGGCCGTTGCCGTCGATCCAGGTGTACCGGCCGGTGACGCGGAGCTGGTTGCCGACCTTGGTGGACCTGATGTCGCTGACGCTCGACCAGGTGGAGGAGCGGTACGGAGCCAGCTCGGGCTCCTTGTCCTTCTGGTAGGTGGCCGGGTCGGGGTTGCCCTCGACCTTGTCCCGGCCGGGGACGACGATCAGGACGAAGTCCCCCTCCGTGTAGCGGACCTGACCGGACTCGTTCATTCCGCGGCGCTCCCAGCCGTTCGGAACGTTGATCGAGAAGTGCTCGGCGTCCTGCTGGGCGGTGTACCCGGCCGGAGCGGGGGCGTTGGTCTGCGGGGCGGGCCTGGACTCGGACGGGTTCGCGGAGGGGGCCGGGGCCCGGCCGGACCCGCTCGGCTTCGGGCTCGGGCTCTGGCCGGGCCCGCGGCCCGGGCTCTGTGACGAGGTCGCGGCGGGCGGCTTCATTCCGGCGGCCTTCTGCCCGCCGCCTTGCGGATCGACGGAGCGGGGCATGAAGAACAGGGCGTAGGCCACCGCTCCCGAGAGCAGGACGAGGATCCCGAGCAACAGGGAACGCCCCAGCGAGCGCGGCTTGCGGGGGTGTTCGGCGCTGCGGTGCCGGCCGTGCAGGTCGGCTCGCCGCCGTACGACGGGCAGCCTGGCCGGGTCCTCCACCACCGGCGGCAGCATGGCGAAGCCGCCGTCGGGTTCCGGGGCGGACCGCACGAGGGAGCGCAGCCAGCCGCGGAGCTCCTCGAAGTCGGGCCGCTCGGTCGGGTCCTGGCGCAGCAGGGACTCCACGATCGGGCGCAGCGGACCGCACTCCTCGGCGAAGGCCGGGGGCTCGGCGCAGACCATCTCCACCAGCTCGGCGACGCTGTCCTCGGGGTACGGGGCATGGCCCTGCACGGCCCGGTACAGCAGTGCGCCCAGCCCCCAGAGGTCGGTGGCCGGCCCGACCGGCGCGGCCAGCTGCCACGGCCCGTGCACGGCCTGCGCCTGCTCGGGAGCCCACCGCTCGGTGACGGCCCCGACCACGGCCATCCGCGTCTGCCGGGCCCGCTCGGCATCGAGCCCGCTCCGCGGCCCGCTCCCCCACCCCGCGACGCCGCCGCCGGGGCGGGACGCCCCGTCACCGCCGCCCGCGGGCACCCCCGCGTACCCGGCGGCACCCTGCGGACCGCCCTGGCCGTACCCGGGAACCAGGGCGTGCCCGGGGGCGCCCTGCGGCCTGCCCTGGCCATGCGCGCCGGGCCCCGGAACCGCGACATGCCCGGGGGCCGCCTGCGGGCCGCCCTGGCCGTACCCACCGGACCCGGGAACCAGCGCGTGCCCGGGGGCGCCCTGCGGGCCGGCCCGGCCGGGGCCGCGGGTCCCGGAGGCCGTCGGGTACCCGGCGCCGCTCTGCGCACCACGCTGTTCGGGGCCCGCCTCCGGGTGGCCGGGCCCGGGCCGGGGCCGGCCAGCGGAGTCGGCTCCGGGCCGGGCGACCGGCTGGCCGAAGCCCGCCCGATCCCGGTGGCCCGATCCCGGCGACGGCTGCCCGGGGCCGGGCTCGTGCCGCGCCCCGGGGACCGCCCGGTGCTCGGTGCCGTCCTGGGGGTGCGCCTGGCCGCCGCCCGGCGCCGTCGGCTGCCCGGGGTGCCGGCCGTCGTCGGAGGGCCCGGGTGCGCCGCCGTCCGAGGCGTCCGCCTGCTGGTAGCCGTGCGGAAGCGCGAGTTGCGCCGGCAGCGCGGCCCGGGCCGGCGGCTCCGCTTCGGCCGGGGGCAGGGCCTGGCGGCGCGGGGTGGCTCCGTGCCAGTTCGCTCCGCTGTCCGGGCCGCCGTACGGGTACGAGTACCCCTGCGGCAGCTTCGACCCCTCCGGCCTCGGCTCCGCCTCCTGCCCCGGCGCGGGCTCCACGCCCGCCCTGCGCTGCTCGGTGATCCGCGCGGCGGCCCGGGCCCCGGCCCGGTACGCGGCGACGGCCCCGGCCCGCGCGGCGGCCTTCAGGTCGGGCCGGTCCGCGGCGCCGCCCGGGGAACCAGGGACACCGGTGGTCCCGGGGGTGACGGAAGCGGCAGAAGTGCCGGGGGCACCGGGCGTGCTCGCAGCGCCGGGGGTGCGGGACGTGCCGGAATCATCAGGACCGCTCGCGGAGCCGGGGGTTATGTGGTCCCGGTAGCGCGGCCCGGTGTCGTACCCGGGAGCCACGAGCGGCGCGTACTGCGCCGCGTTCCCACCCCCCTGGACGGCCGCACCCGCATCCGCACCGGCGTCCCACCCGGAACGCTCGGCGGACCCGCCCCCGTAGGGGTCGTCGTACCGCTCGCCGGGCTCCCCGCCCGCATGTCCACCCGACTGCCCGCCCAGCTGCCCGCCGAAGGGCCCCGCGCCGGGTCCGGTCTCCGGCCCGGCCTCCCCTTGCCCGTACCCGGCATCCGCCGCCGGCCCGCCCCAGAAGCCGCCCGGGGAACCGCCGTGTCCCCCGCCCGCCCCCGGCCCGGCCGACGCGGTGCCGCCGTACCCGTCTGCGAAACCGTCTCCGTACCCACCGCCGCCCACCGGCCGGCCCGCGGCGAACCCCGCACCGCCGGCACCCGGTTCACCGCCCGGCCAGGGCCCCGCGGAGTCGCCCGTACCGTCCCGCGTGGGGACCGGGTCGTACCCGCACAGGGCGTCCTCCGCGGCTCCCGCCGCGAGCCCGGTCAGGACGACCCGCCCGTCCTCGCAGATCAGCACCGTCCGCATGGTGATGTTCCGGTGCGTCCACCCGTGCGCGTGCAGCACCCGCAGGGCGGTCAGCACGTCGGCCGCCACCTCCGCCGCCCGGTACGGGCTCAGCGGTTCGTCGGCGATCAGTGCCGCCAGCGGTCTGGCCGGGACGAGTTCGCTCACTATCCACAGCGACCCGCCCTCCGCGAACACGTCGAAGACCTGGTCCAGCCGCGGATGGTCCGGCACGGACGCCGCCGCCTGCGCCGCCTCGATCGCCCTGCGGACGGCGGGCAGTTCACCGTGCGGTACGCGCCGGCCCCCGGCGGTGGGGGGACCGTCCCGCGTGCCGTCCAGCAGCTCCGCGTCGACGACCTCCGGCAACGGCACCTGCCGTACGAGGACTTCCTGGCCGCTGCGCGTGTCGAAGGCCCGCGTCTCGATCAGTTCGTAAGCATCCGACGGCGGAAGCGGCAGACGGTAGCGCTCGGCCAGGATCCGGCCCGCGTAGTCCTCCACATCGCCTCCCCCGAGTGCTGCGGACCCGTCCCCCAGGCCCCGCTGCCACGATACGACGCCCGAGGCGCCCGCGTCCCGGCCCTGGAGAGGCTGACCCCGAGCCCTCGGGGACGGGTATCAGCCCCGTGGCTGGAAGGTGTCGAACGCCGTGGTGCGCAGCTGCGTGCACTCCGCCGCGTCCCACTGGTCCGCGAGGCAGGTGATCATGATGGCGTAGCCGTGCTTCGCGTCGATCCTGAACCCGCGGTCGAGCACCCGGACCCGTACGCCCTTCTGGTCCCGCTCGAACTCCCAGTCCGCCACGGTCGGGTACCCGCGGTACGAGACCGGTTCGAGGCGCAGCAGCTTGTAGTTGCTGCTGCTGCTGGCCACACTCGGGGCCAGCGCCAGCCAGGCGGCGCGCGCGTCGTCCTTCGGCGAGCTGTTGAAGTCGATCTGGATGCGCGGGAAACCGCCGTCGCGGCTGTAGATGACGCCGTCGTTGTTCCCTATCACGCCGGTCTGCTTGAAGCCCTCGGGCATGACCATCGCGAAGTGGAACCCGGGGTCGTCGACCTGGGCGTAGCCGGGCGGGATCCCGGGCAGGGAGCCGCCGGGCGTGGCTCCCTGGCCGGGATTGGTCCCCGAGCCCTGTGACGTGCCCGGGTCCGGCGAACCGGCGCTTCCGCCGGACGGCTCGCCGGACTTCGGCGAGGGAGAGGGAGACGGAGAGGGCGAAGGCGGGGGCGGCGAGCCGGCCACGGGACTCGATGCGGCCGCGGAGCTGCCGCCCTTGCCGTCCTTCGTGGAACCGCCCTTCTCGTCGTCGCCGCTGACCGCGTACGCGATGACCGAGCCGATGAGGGCGAGCGCCACGACCACGCCGGCGATCGCGAGCGCGATGGTCCGGCGCGGCATGACGTCGGTGAGCGGGGCCGCCACGGGTGACGGGCGCGGCGCCGGGGACTCGGCGGCGGTCGCGGTCGTGGCGGCGGCCGCGGCCGCGGCGCTGGCTGCCGCAGCCTTGCGGGCCGACTTCAACGCCGCGCGGGCGCGCTCGCGCTGCTCGCGCTCACGGCGCTCGCGTTCCTTCTTCTCCGCCTTCTCGGCGGCCTTGGCCGCCTTGTCCTCGGCTGCCTTCTCGGCGGCGTCCCGGGCCTCGGCGAGCGATATCTGCCGGGTCTCCTCGACCTCCGGGGCGAGTACGGGAGCCGGCGGCTCGGGCGCGTCGATCACGGCGGTGAGCAGCGCCCGCGCGCGGTCGTCGTCGAGCCGGTGGGCGGGGTCCTTGACGAGGAGGCCGTAGATGACCTCGGTCAGCGGGCCGGCGTTCTTGGGCGGCTCTACGGGCTCGGTCATCACGGCGGTGAGCGTCGCGAGCGCCGACCCCTTGTCGTACGGGGGAACCCCCTCGACGGCGGCGTACAGCAGGCCGCCGAGCGACCACATGTCCGCGGGCGGGCCGGGGCGCTGACCGCGGGCCCGCTCGGGCGAGATGTACGAGGGCGCGCCGACGAGCATGCCGGTGGAGGTGACGGAGGGGTCGCCCTCGACCTGGGCGATGCCGAAGTCGGTCAGCACCACGCGGCCGTTGCCGTGGTCGGCGAGGAGCACGTTGGAGGGCTTCACGTCCCGGTGCAGGATGCCCTGGCGGTGGGCGGCACGGAGTACGTCGAGCACGGCGAGGCCGACTTCCGCGGCGCGGCGGGGGGTCAGCGGGCCGCTCTCGCGGATGAACTCCGCGAGCGAGGGGCCCTCGATGAGCTCCATGACGATCCAGGGCCGGCCGTCTTCGTCGACGACGTCGTAGACGGTCACGGCGCCGCCGCTGCGGATCCGGGCGATGGCCTTCGCCTCGCGGAGGGTGCGGGTGATGAGGCGGCGCTTCTCGTCCTCGTCGACGCCGCTGCCGAAGCGGAGTTCCTTGACGGCGACGGTCCGGCCGAGGGTCTCGTCCTGGGCGCGCCAGACGGTGCCCATGCCGCCCTTGCCGAGGATGTCACTGAGCCGGTACCGGCCGGCGAGCAGCCGGCCCTCGTCCTGAGCGCCCTCTCCCGCCTTGGCCGCGGCGGCCTTGACGGCGGCGGCGACCTCGTCGGCCTTGCTCACCGCGACGGGCTTGGCGCCCTCGCCCCCACCGTCCGTCCGCACGACGGCAGCCTTCCGCAGCTCGGTCTTCGCACCGACAGGCTTCGCATCCACCGGCTCGGCCTTCGCACCGACGGGCTTCGCATCCACCGGCTCGGCCTTCGCACCGACAGGCTTCGCATCCCCGGACCCGGCGGCCACACCGACAGGCTTCGCATCCTCCGGCTCGGCCCCGCCGGCAGCCTTCGCCGCAGCGGGCTTGCGCAGCTCCGGCTTCGACGCGGAAGCCGCGGGCTTCGCATCCTCGGGGCCGGCCGCTCCGGCTTCGGAGCCGGCATCGGCTGCGGCGTCAGCGGGGTCGGCGGGGTCGGCGGCCGAATCGCCGCCGGCCTTCGCGGTCCCCGCCGCGGCACGCTTCGCGGCTCCCGCGGCAGGCGTCTCGGCGCGAGACTTCGGGTCCGTCGGGGGTGTCGCCGGAGGCACCGGCGATCCCGTCCCGACAGACGGCTCCGGCGACTCGGTGTGCTCCGGCTTCGACATGCGTCCCCTCTGCGTTCGTGCCGCCTGCTCCGGTTGCCCTGGCAGCGGCCGGGGTGCCCGGTAACCCGCCCCGGCAGAACCCTCATTGTCCCTTACTCCGCAACGGACGGGAGCCCCGGGTCCGCGGTTCCGCCCGCGACATCGCGGAGTTACAACGGGACGATGTCCGGCGCCCCCAACCTCGCCGCGTCCGCCGTCTGGTCGTCCGGCTGGCGCTGCGATTCCCGTTCCGCCTGCACTCTCTTCTCGTAGTGTTCCACTTCCTTCTCGATCTGCTGCTCGTCCCAGCCCAGGACCGGAGCCATCAACTCCGCACACTCACGCGCCGATCGCGTCCCCCGGTCGAAGGTCTCGATCGAGATCCGCGTCCGCCTGGTCAGCACGTCGTCCAGGTGCCGCGCCCCCTCGTGCGAGGCCGCGTACACCACCTCGGCGCGGAGGTAGTCGTCGGCTCCCGTCAGCGGCTCCCCGAGCGTGGGATCCTTCGCGATCAGTGCCAGCAGTTCCTCCACCAGCGAGCCGTACCGGTTCAAAAGGTGCTCGACGCGCACCACGTGCAGTCCCGTCCGCGCGGCGATCCGTGCCCGGCCGTTCCACAGGGCCCGGTACCCCTCGGCCCCGACCAGCGGCACGTCCTCCGTCACGCACGGCGCGACCCGCTGGTCCAGCCCGTGCACCGCCTCGTCCACCGCGTCCTTGGCCATCACCCGGTACGTCGTGTACTTGCCGCCGGCGACCACCACCAGCCCCGGCACCGGGTGTGCCACCGTGTGCTCGCGCGAGAGCTTGCTCGTCGCGTCCGACTCGCCGGCCAGCAGTGGCCGCAGGCCGGCGTAGACCCCCTGGACGTCGTCCCGGGTCAGCGGGACGGCCAGCACGGAGTTCACGTGCTCCAGCAGGTAGTCGATGTCCGCGCTCGACGCCGCCGGGTGCGCCTTGTCGAGGTCCCAGTCGGTGTCCGTGGTGCCCACGATCCAGTGCCGGCCCCACGGGATGACGAAGAGCACCGACTTCTCGGTCCGCAGGATCAGCCCGGTCGAGGAGTGGATCCGGTCCTTGGGAACGACGAGGTGGATGCCCTTCGAAGCACGCACGTGGAACTGCCCGCGCTCCCCGATCAGCGCCTGGGTGTCGTCCGTCCACACCCCCGTGGCGTTCACGACCTGCTTCGCCCGGATCTCGTACTCCCCGCCGCCCTCCACATCCCGCACCCGCGCGCCGACGACCCGCTCGCCCTCCCTCAGGAAGCCGATGACCCTCGCCCGGTTGGCGCACTGCGCCCCGTACGCAGCGGCCGTCCGGACCAAGGTCGCCACGTAGCGCGCGTCGTCCATCTGGGCGTCGTAGTACTGCAGGGCGCCCACCAGCGCGTCCTTGCGCAGCGCCGGCGCGATCCGCAGGGCGCGCTTGCGGGAGAGGTGCCGGTGCGTCGGCAGTCCGCGCCCGTGGCCGCTGGAGAGCGACATGGCGTCGTACAGCGCGACGCCCGAACCGGCATAGAACCGCTCCCACCCCTTGTGCTGCAGCGGGTAGAGGAACGGCACCGGCTTCACCAGGTGCGGGGCGAGCCTCCCCAGCAGCAGGCCGCGCTCCTTGAGCGCCTCCCGCACGAGGGCGAAGTCGAGCATCTCCAGGTATCTGAGCCCACCGTGGATGAGCTTGCTGGAACGGCTGGAGGTGCCCGAAGCCCAGTCCCTCGCCTCCACCAGCCCGGTCGACAGGCCTCTGGTGACGGCGTCGAGGGCCGTACCGGCGCCCACCACACCGGCCCCGACCACCAGCACGTCCAGCTCCCGCTCGGCCATCCCGGCGAGCGCCTCGGCCCGCTGTGCGGGCCCCAGCGAGGCCCGCCCACCGCCTCCTCCCGTCCCCATCCCCGTACCCGCCCCTGCGCCCGTACCGGCCCCTGTCCCCGTCCCAGTCCCAGTCCTCACGGCTGCCTGCCTCCCGTTGACGCGGGTCGCCCCGTCCGCCCTGTGCGGTCATCCCACCGGTTATGGGTGATCCCGCTCACATCGCCCGTTCATGATTCTGACCGGCCGCATCCACATCAGCCACCGCCTGTGGATAACACGGAGGCGACCAAGACCCCTGAATACGACATATCTGTCATATATACGCCTAGTCTGACATTGCGCCAGCTTTCCTCCTCCACAGGACTTGCGCGCTCCGCCCCCTCATGCATGTCAGGGAAGGGAAGGGACGGCACCCCCATGCCCGCAGATCTCGCCGTCATCGGACTCGGCCATCTCGGCCTCCCGCTCGCCCAGGCAGCCGTGGCCGCCGGGATCGAGACGGTCGGCTACGACAGCGGTCCGGCGACGGACTCCACCCTCACCGCCGCCGAGATCCGCCGCATGTCGGCGGCCGGCTTCCGGGTCACCACCAACCCCGCCGAGCTGGGCCGGGTCCGCACGGCCGTCATCTGCGCCCCCACCCAGCTCGGCGCCGACCGCGCACTCGACCTCTCCGCGGTCGGCGAGGCCGGCCGCACGCTCGCCGCCCGGCTGCGCCCGCACACCACCGTCATCCTCGAATCGGCGGCCCACCCGGGCGTCACCGAGGAGTACCTGCGCCCGATCCTCGAATCGGGCTCACGCCTGCGCGCAGGCCGGGACTTCCACCTGGCCTACTCCCCCAGCCGCCTCGACCCCGGCAACCGCACGCACGGCATCTCCAACACCCCCAAGGTCATCGGCGGCCTCACCCCCGCCTGCACCGAGTCCGCGCACGCCTTCTACGCCCGCCTCACCGAGAAGGTGGTCCGCGCCCGCGGCCTGCGCGAGGCCGAAACGGTCCAGCTCCTCGAAACGAACTACCGGCACGTCAACATCGCCCTCATGAACGAGATGGCCGTGCTCTGCCACGACCTGGGCGTGGACCTGTGGGACGTCATCCGCTGCGCGGAGACCAAGCCGTACGGGTTCCAGGCCTTCCGCCCCGGCCCCGGAGTCGGCGGCCACGGGGTCCCCCTCGACCCCAACTACCTCCCCCACACCACCCGCACCCCGGGACACCCGCTGCGCATGGTCGGCCTGGCGCAGGAGATCAACGACCGGATGCCCCAGTACGTCATCCAGCGCAGCGCCACCCTGCTCAACGAGCACGGCAAGTCCGCGCGCGGCGCCCGCGTCCTCCTCCTGGGCGTCACCTACAAACCGGACCTCGCCGACCAGGAGGGCTCCCCGGCGCGCGAGATCGCCAGCCGCCTCCTCGACCTCGGTGCGCTGATCAGCTACCACGACCCGTACATCGCCGGATGGCGCGTCAGGGACCAGCCGGTCCCCCGTGCCGAGTCGCTGTACGAGGCCGCCGCCAACGCCGATCTGACGATCCTGCTCCAGCACCACCGCACCTACGATCTCCAAGGCCTGGCGGTCAAGGCCCAGTTGCTGCTGGACACCCGCGGCGCCAGCCCGGCGGGCGCCGCGCACCGCCTCTAGGGCACGCCCTGCCGCCCGGTCCGCCCACCCGAAACCCCTCCACGGATGTCGCAGGCTGCTGCTAGCCTGCGGCGACTTATCTCGCGCATACACCCCCACGTCAGCCGTGCGGGCCCCGTGTGCCCAAAATCCCTGGGGGGGATTTCTCCATGAGCCAGCAGTTCCAGTCGCCCGCGCCCGAGTCCGCGACGCCCACGCCCGAGGCCGTCCCGGCGCCCCCGGTCGCGGCCGGCGTCCCGGCCCAGAGCGGCGCCTCCTTCCTGGCCCCGGCCCCGGCCGCACCGGCCCGCGCGAACAACGTGGGCCTCGGCATCGTCGCCGCGGTCGTCGCGACCCTGGCCGCCGCCGCGGCGTACGGCGGCATCATGAACGCCCTCGAACGCGAGATCGGCTACGCGGCGGTCGGCGTCGGCGCCGTCGTCGGCTTCGCCGCGGGCAAGCTCGGAGGCCGCAACCCGATCCTTCCGCTCGTCAGCGCGGGCCTCTCGGTGGTCTCCGTCTTCCTCGGCGAGCTGTTCTTCTACGCACTCGTGATCGCCGGGGGCACCGGCGCCGGCCTGGGCGACGTGCTGAGCACGCTCGGCGTCTCCGGCCTGGTCGACATCTGGAAGGAGGACGCCGACATCATGAACTTCCTGTTCCTGGCCCTCGGCGCCTTCACCGGATTCAGCACCGCCAAGAAGATCGGCGACTGAGGCAGCCCCTCGCTCCGCGCTCTCCGTACCCGGACCACCGAGCCGGGTACGGAAGCGAGCCGGACCGGCCCACTCCGCGGGACCGTACGGCCGACTTCCCCTCCCGCACCCCTCCCGATCTGCCGCTCCCATGATCGGGATCCCGGGCTCAATTCCCTGTCGCCCGCACGACCACCGGTCATATGATCCGCGCGTGTCCGCTCACCCCCCGCTCGGCCGGCCCGTGTACGAACCCGCCGACCGCTCCGTTCCCCCGTCTGCCGTAGTGGCGATGGAGCCCCGGGACCCCTCGGTGATCCCGCGAGCGACCGAGCCGGGCTTCGCCACGGCCCTGAAGGACCCGCGTGCCTGGCCGGTCACCGCCGCGATCTGGGGACTGGGCGTCCTCGCCGCGGCCCTGGCCGTCCTCACCTTCGCGCTCGGGTTCCACGTGACCGACCGGTCCGTCTCCAAGGCCGACCGGGACTGGCGTCCGGTCAAGGCCGCCGCCCTCGTGACCGCGGGCGCCGCCGCCCTGTGCGTCACCCAGGTACGCCGGCGCGACCGCGGCCGGGCCTGATCCGAGAGCCGCGCCCCACAGCCCGGCGCCCCCCGACACGAGCCGCACCACCACACGACGGCCCCCGCACGGGCCGAGGAGCCACATGATCACCGAGAGCACCGTCGACGGAGTCCCCGTGCTCCTCGCCCACCAGCCCGGCCCGGTCACCGCCGGGCTGCTCTTCCGCGTCGGCCGCGCCGACGAGACCCTCGCCACCAGCGGCATCACCCGCCTCGTCCGCCACCTCGCCCTGCACCGGCTCGGCCCGGGCGACCCGCCCGACGAGGACGGTCCCGCGCCCGCCGCCACCTTCACCGGGTTCCAGGTCACCGGCACCCCCGCCGAAGTGGCGGCCCACCTGAGCGGCGTCTGTGCCGCGCTGCGCGACCTCCCCGTCGAGCGGCTGGAGACCCTGAAGGAGATCCTGCGCACCGCCCCGGCGGACCGCGCCCCCGACCCCGCCGGCCGCTGCGCCCAGTGGCGCTACGGCTCCCGCTCCTACGGCCTCACCGGCTACGCCGAGGTCGGGCTCCCGCACCTCACCGCGGAGCAGGTGCGGGACTGGGCCCGTACCCGGTTCACGACCGGGAACGCCGTCCTGTGGATCACCGCGGGCACCGTCCCCGAGGGCCTCGACCTCACCCTCCCCGCCGGCGGCCGGCTCCCCGCGCCCGAGGCCACCTCGGCCCTGCCCGAGCTGCCCGCCCGGTTCCCGGGTGACGACGGCTCGGTCACGCTGACCTCCGTACTGCCGCGCTCCGCCGCCGCGAGCCTGTTCACCGAGGTCCTCGGCAAACAGCTGCTGAGGGAACTGCGCCGGGACAGCGGGTACGCGTACACGGCGACCGCCACGTACCTCCCGCGCGACGCCGGCTCCGCGACCGTCGTCGCCCGCGCCGAGGCGCTCCCGCAGCACCAGGACGCGATGGCCGGCGCCTTCGTGGACGTCCTCGCGAAGCTCCGCACCGGCCGCGTCGACCCGTCCGCTCTGGAAGCCGTACGGGCCTCCGCGCTCGCGCGGCTCGACACCCCCGGGCTCGCCGCGGCCCGGCTCCCGGCGCGGGCCGCGGACCTGCTGCTGGACCGCACCCTCCGCACCCTCGCCGAGGAGCGGGCCGAGCTGGAGGCGGTCACCGCCGAGGCCCTGCACGAGGTCGCGCACGCCCTGTGGGCGGACGCCCTGCTGCGGGCGCCCCGCGGGAGCGCGGACGGGGCAGGGCTCTCGGCCGCGCCCACCGGGTCCACGCAGAGCATCTGCGGGCAGGCGTACCCGGCCCTGGACGATCCCGGCACCATCCTCACCGTGTCCGCCGAGGGGGTGGGCCTGGTCGGCCCGGCCGGCCGGATCACCGTCCGCTACGCCGAGTGCTCCCTGGTGCAGGCCTACCCGGACGGCGCCCGCCACCTGGTCGGCCACGACGGGTTCACGCTCACCGTCGAGCCGACCCGCTTCGGGATCACCGCTGCCGAGCTGGCGCCGATCGACGAGGGTGTTCCGCGCTCCGCGCTCCTCGCGATGCCGCCCCGCTCCCCGGCCCGGGCCCCGCGCACCGCCCCACAGGCCCCGGCCCCGGCCCCGGCGCCCGCCGCCCCGACCGCCCCCTGGTTCACCGTCCTGCTGTGGGTGCTCGGTCTCCCGGGCATGGTCATCGGAGCCGCCGTGCTGCTCCTCGGCATGACCATGGGCGACGAGCACGGCCAGTTGGCACCGGACGACGCCTGGTTCCTGTTCAAGTGGCTGCTCGTCGCGGGCGCCTCCCTGATCCCCTGGGCCGTCTGCCTGAGGCTGCGGACCTCGGGCCGCAGGTAGCCGCGCCCACCCGCGGAGCAGTTCCACCGGACACGCCGGAGGGCCGGCGCCCCACCAAGGGGCGCCGGCCCTCCGGCGTGCGTACGGAAGAACCGTCAGCGGCTGTGCTGCGAGTCCGCGATGGTGACCTCGACCCGCTGGAACTCCTTGAGCTCGCTGTAGCCGGTGGTGGCCATCGAGCGGCGCAGCGCCCCGAAGATGTTCATCGAGCCGTCCGGGGAGTGCGACGGGCCGGTGAGGATCTCCTCGGTGGTGCCGACCGTGCCGAGGTCGACCTTCTTGCCGCGCGGCACGTCCTCGTGGACGGCCTCCATGCCCCAGTGGTTGCCCTTGCCGGGCGCGTCGGTGGCACGGGCCAGCGGGGAGCCCATCATCACGGCGTCGGCGCCGCAGGCGACGGCCTTCGGGATGTCGCCGGACCAGCCCACGCCGCCGTCGGCGATGACGTGCACGTAGCGCCCGCCGGACTCGTCCATGTAGTCGCGGCGGGCCGCGGCCACGTCGGCGACGGCGGTGGCCATCGGCACCTGGATACCCAGCACGTTGCGCGTGGTGTGCGCGGCGCCGCCGCCGAAGCCGACCAGGACACCGGCCGCGCCGGTGCGCATCAGGTGCAGGGCCGCGGTGTAGGTGGCGCAGCCGCCCACGATGACCGGGACGTCGAGCTCGTAGATGAACTGCTTGAGGTTCAGCGGCTCGGCGGCGCCGGAGACGTGCTCCGCCGACACGGTGGTGCCGCGGATCACGAAGATGTCCACGCCCGCGTCGACAACGGCCTTGGAGAACTCGGCCGTGCGCTGCGGGGAGAGCGCAGCGGCGGTGACGACACCGGAGTCGCGCACCTCCTTGATGCGCTGGCGGATCAGGTCCGCCTGGATGGGGGCGGAGTAGATCTCCTGGAGACGGCGGGTGGCGGACTCCTCGTCCAGCTCCGCGATCTCGTCCAGCAGCGGCTGCGGGTCCTCGTACCGGGTCCACAGGCCTTCGAGGTTCAGCACGCCGAGGCCGCCGAGCTCGCCGATGCGGATGGCGGTCTGCGGGGAGACGACCGAGTCCATGGGGGCGGCCAGGAACGGGAGCTCGAAGCGGTAGGCGTCGATCTGCCAGGCGATCGAGACCTCCTTCGGGTCCCGGGTACGGCGGCTGGGGACGATGGCGATGTCATCGAACGCGTACGCCCGGCGGCCGCGCTTGCCGCGCCCGATCTCGATCTCAGTCACGTGTGGTGGCCTTTCCTCTGGGTCTGCCCGTCCAGTATCCCCGAACCCCGGCACGTCGCGTTCCGGTGACCGCTGTACGGACGACTGCGGCACCCTGCGCCCCACCGCGGCAGCTCACGGCGCCGGGCACGCCGGAGGGGCGGGCCCGCGCGGACCCGCCCCTCCTGTGCTGCTCCGATCAGCCCTTGCGGCTGTAGTTCGGCGCTTCGACCGTCATCTGGATGTCGTGCGGGTGGCTCTCCTTGAGCCCCGCCGAGGTGATCCGGACGAACCGGCCCCGGTCCTGGAGCTCCGGCACCGTGCGGCCGCCGACGTAGAACATCGACTGGCGCAGGCCGCCGACGAGCTGGTGCACGACCGCGGAGAGCGGGCCGCGGTAGGGGACCTGGCCCTCGATGCCCTCGGGGATGAGCTTGTCGTCGCCGCCCACGCCCTCCTGGAAGTAGCGGTCCTTGGAGAAGGACTTGCGGTCGCCGCGGGACTGCATCGCGCCGAGCGATCCCATGCCGCGGTACGACTTGAACTGCTTGCCGTTGATGAACAGCAGCTCGCCCGGGGACTCCTCGCAGCCCGCGAGCAGCGAGCCGAGCATCACGGTGTCGGCGCCCGCGACGAGCGCCTTCGCGATGTCGCCGGAGTACTGCAGGCCGCCGTCGCCGATGACCGGCACACCGGCCGCCTTGGCGGCGAGCGAGGCCTCGTAGATCGCGGTGACCTGCGGGACACCGATACCGGCGACGACGCGGGTGGTGCAGATGGAGCCGGGGCCGACGCCGACCTTGATGCCGTCGCAGCCGGCGTCGATGAGGGCCTGGGCGCCGTCGCGGGTCGCGATGTTGCCGCCGATGACGTCGACCGTCGAGTTCGACTTGATCTTGGAGACCATGTCGCCGACGAGGCGGGAGTGGCCGTGGGCGGTGTCGACGACGATGAAGTCGGCGCCCGCCTCGATCAGGGCCTGGGCCCGCTCGTACGCGTCGCCCGCGACACCGACGGCCGCGCCGACGAGCAGCCGGCCGTCCTTGTCCTTGGCGGCGTTCGGGTACTTCTCGGCCTTGACGAAGTCCTTGACCGTGATGAGGCCCTTGAGGTGGCCGGACTCGTCGACGAGCGGCAGCTTCTCGATCTTGTGGCGGCGCAGCAGCTCCATGGCGTCCACGCCGGAGATGCCCACCTTGCCCGTGACCAGCGGCATCGGGGTCATGACCTCGCGCACCTGGCGGCTGCGGTCCGACTCGAAGGCCATGTCGCGGTTGGTGACGATGCCGAGCAGCTTGCCCGCCGGGTCGGTGACCGGGACGCCGGAGATCCGGAACTTGGCGCAGAGCTCGTCGGCCTCGCGCAGGGTCGCGTCGGGGTGCACCGTGATCGGGTCGGTGACCATGCCGGACTCGGAGCGCTTGACCAGGTCGACCTGGTTGGCCTGGTCGGCGATGG
This sequence comes from Streptomyces sp. NPDC006450, assembly GCF_040612195.1. Classification (NCBI taxonomy): domain Bacteria; kingdom Bacillati; phylum Actinomycetota; class Actinomycetes; order Kitasatosporales; family Streptomycetaceae; genus Streptomyces; species Streptomyces sp. NPDC006450. The sequence continues at coordinate 31,812 of NZ_JBEXPT010000003.1, forward strand.
AGAGGTTGCGGTGCAGCACGCCGACGCCGCCCTGGCGGGCCATGGCGATGGCCATCCGTGCCTCGGTGACCTTGTCCATCGCGGCGGAGAGCAGCGGGACGTTCACACGGACGTTGCGGGAGATGAGCGAGGACGTGTCGATGGCGTCCGGGGACATGTCCGACGACCCCGGGAGCAGCAGCACATCGTCATAAGTGAGGCCGAGCGTGGCGAATTTGTCGGGCACTCCGTCGGCGTTCACAGTCATGACACCTTCCAAGATGGTCTTGCTCAGCGCGGATGTCCATGCTAACGGGATCCCGACGCGTCTCATTCCACGACCAAGATCAAGGGCAAGATTCGTAGCTTCCTACGGGAAAAACCCCGTACGGCCTACTGCTCGGCGAGCGCACGGAGCCGGCTCAGCGCCCGGTGCTGGGCGACGCGCACGGCCCCGGGAGACATTCCGAGCATCTGCCCGGTCTCTTCGGCGGTCAGTCCGACGGCCACGCGCAGGACGAGGAGCTCGCGCTGGTTCTCCGGCAGGTTGGCGAGCAGCTTCTTGGCCCATGCGGCGTCACTGCTCAGCAGCGCGCGCTCCTCGGGCCCCAGGGAGTCGTCGGGCCGCTCCGGCATCTCGTCGGAGGGCACGGCCGTACTGCCCGGATGGCGCATGGCGGCCCGCTGGAGATCGGCGACCTTGTGCGCGGCGATGGCGAAGACGAAGGCCTCGAAGGGGCGTCCGGTGTCGCGGTAGCGCGGCAGGGCCATCAGGACGGCGACGCAGACCTCCTGCGCCAGGTCCTCCACGAAGTGACGAGCGTCACCCGGAAGTCGCGACAGGCGGGAGCGGCAGTAGCGGATGGCGAGGGGGTGCACGAAGGCGAGCAGGTCGTGGGTGGCCTGCTCGTCGCCTTCCACCGCACGGCGTACGAGCGCGCTGACGGTACTGTCACCGCTGTTCCGGGAGGCGCCGCTACCGCCTGCGGTCGCGGGTGACCCCGGGGCTGGGTCTTCGCAGTCCTGGCGCATCAATCCATGGTGCCTTGGCGCCGGAGTATTCGCGGCACCGCGGCCCGTGTTGTGCGTCGAAGCGTTATGCGTCGACGGGTTGTGCGGGGTGGGTGCACCGGAACTCATGCCCTGGCCCCTCCCCTCCCGCTCGGCCGAATCGTCCCCGCGGCGACATCTCCAGGATGCGCCACACCCTCAAGCATGCGGCATCGCGCCCGAAGCGACACGTCCCCCGGATTGTGCACCGTCAATCCCCCATGTGCACGAGGGTGCGGCGGATCGGACGGCGGGAGATTCCGGAGGGCGTCCGGGGCCGCGAGGTCCGGGGAGCCGGGCGGGCCCGGCCGCGGCACCGCCGGCCGGTGAGGGCCGGCGGTCGCGCGGTCAGCGGACCAGGCCCCAGCGGAACCCGAGTGCCACGGCGTGCGCCCGGTCGGACGCACCGAGCTTCTTGAACAGCCGGCGGGCGTGGGTCTTGACCGTGTCCTCGGAGAGGAAGAGCTCGCGCCCGATCTCCGCGTTGGACCGGCCGTGGCTCATGCCCTCCAGCACCTGGATCTCGCGCGCGGTGAGCGTGGGCGCGGCGCCCATCTCGGCCGAGCGGAGCCGGCGCGGGGCCAGCCTCCAGGTCGGGTCGGCGAGGGCCTGGGTGACCGTGGCCCGCAGTTCGGCGCGCGAGGCGTCCTTGTGCAGATAGCCCCGGGCGCCGGCGGCGACCGCGAGGGCCACGCCGTCCAGGTCTTCGGCGACCGTCAGCATGATGATGCGGGCGCCGGGGTCGGCCGAGAGCAGCCGGCGAACCGTCTCCACACCGCCGAGCCCGGGCATCCGTACATCCATCAGAATCAGGTCGGAGCGGTCGGCACCCCAGCGGCGGAGGACTTCCTCGCCGTTGGCAGCCGTCGTCACACGCTCGACGCCGGGCACGGTGGCAACCGCGCGACGGAGCGCCTCTCGGGCAAGCGGGGAGTCGTCGCAGACGAGGACGGATGTCATGACCGCCCTCCGCAGCTGCTGATGCGCGTCACCTTGAGCCTCCAGGCTGGTACGTATCGTCACCTGTGCGGTCGATGCCCCCGGACACCTGTCCGAGAACTTCTTGGTTCAACCGCCTTCGCACTCTCAACGATGGTCACTCGAAAGAGTTACGGGTCGGACGGACACCTTCGGCACTCTACGTGAGGAAGCGAACACAAGGGAGGAGCCACTCGCCGCGTGTCCTCCATCTGGCGTTATGCCCTATTTGGCGGCTTTCCTTCCGTTTGGCGCATGTCTGAGGCTAGATTCCCAATGAGTCATATTTACATCTACTACGACAGTAGGTGTGGAGACATGGACCGTATCCGCCTCAGTACCGGCCCCAAGAGGACTACCAATGGCAGATTTCTCCCGCCTCCCCGGACCGAACGCCGACCTCTGGGACTGGCAGCTGCTGGCTGCCTGCCGCGGGGTCGACAGCTCCCTCTTCTTCCACCCGGAAGGCGAGCGGGGCGCGGCCAGGAGCGCGCGCGAGGCCTCGGCTAAAGAGGTCTGCATGCGATGCCCGGTGCGTTCGGAATGCGCCGCGCACGCTCTCGCCGTCCGCGAGCCCTACGGGGTGTGGGGCGGCCTCACCGAGGACGAACGCGAAGAACTGATGGGCCGCGCCCGCCATCGCCTGATCCCGGCGGCGAGCGCGATCGGACCGAGCACGCCGATCACTCCGCACTGAGCGGCAAACGAAACGACCGAAGGAACGTTTCTTCGATTCACCGGCACGCGGGGACGCGTCGCGTACCGGACCGGGCCGCCACCCGACTGGCCGTACCGCCGTACGGTCCTTCGCCTGGCGGCCCCGTCCGGCCCCGTCCGGCGCCGATGGACCGGGTGGGCCGGTGTGGCCGGGTAACCCGGTAACCGGGCGGCCGGGCGACGCCGGGCAGGCCGTCAGCGCCGGGCAGGCCGTCAGCGCCGGGCGGCGCGCTCCAGCTGGGCCAGGGTCGCGGCCACGGCCGGGACCCTGGCCAGGTCGGGCAGGGTCAGCGCGACGACCTCCCGCTCGACGGCCGGTTCCACGACGAGGGTGCTCACGCCCTTGGCCCGTACGGACTCCACCGCGAGCTCCGGCAGCACCGCGACCCCGAGCCCCGCCCCGACCAGGCCGACCACGGCCGGGTAGTCGTCGGTGGCGAAGTCGATGCGCGGGGTGAAGCCGACGGCTTCGCACACCTCCACCAGATGGCGGCGGCAGCGCGGGCAGCCCGCGATCCAGGGCTCGTCGGCCAGCTCCGCCATGCCCACCCGCTCCGCGCCCGCCAGCCGGTGCCCCTCGGGCACCAGCCCGACGAGCCGGTCGGTCAGCAGCGGCCGGACCACGAGGTCCTCCCACTCGGCCGCCGACCCGGAGGCGCCGCCGTAGCGGAAGGCCAGCGCGAGATCGCAGTCACCCTCGCGCAGCATCTCCACCGAGCGCGGCGGCTCCGCCTCGACCAGCGAGATCCGGGTGCCCGGGTGCTCGGCGCGCATCGCCGCGAGCGCGGTCGGCACCAGCGTGGAACTGCCGCTGGGGAAGGAGACCAGCCGGACCCGGCCGGCGCGCAGCCCGGCGATGGCCGCGACCTCCTCCTCGGCGGCCGTCAGCCCGGCGAGGATCCCGGCGGCATGCCGGACCAGCGCCTCACCGGCCTGGGTGAGCCGCATTTCGCGCCCGGTGCGGATCAGCAGCGGGGTGCCCGCGGACTGTTCCAGCGCCTTCATCTGCTGGGAGACGGCCGGCTGGGTGCAGCCGAGCTCGCGGGCGGCGGCGGAGAAGGACCCGGTTCCGGCGACAGCGCGCAGAACTCGGAGATGACGTGCCTCGATCACCCTTCGAGCATAAGGGGTGCTTTGATGTGGGCGCGAATAATCACCGGCTACTTTGAGGCCATTCGGCTAGCGTGGGGCCATGCATCTGATCTCCGTGAACCTCGGCCGCGCGACGGCCGTCGACCACACCGACGCCCCGCACGGACTGACCGGTCACGGCAAGATTCCGGCGCCTGGCCCCGTACGGGTCTTCGCACCCGGCCCCAAGGGTGTCGGCGCGAGCGGCGTGGAGGGCGACGAGGTCTGCCATCTGCGCCATCACGGCGGCGACCACCAGGCCGTGTACGCGTACGCGCGCGAGGACCTGGAGTGGTGGGAGGGCGAGCTCGGCCGCGAACTGCCCGGCGGGATCTTCGGCGAGAACTTCACCACTTCCGGCCTCGACGTGAACGGGGCACTGCTCGGCGAGCGCTGGCGGGTCGGCCCCGACCTGCTCCTGGAGGTGGCCTCGGCCCGCATCCCGTGCCGGACCTTCCAGGGGATGCTCGGTGAGAAGGCCTGGGTGAAGCGCTTCACCCGGGAAGCCCGGCCGGGCGCCTACCTGCGGGTCCTGAGGGAAGGGTCGGTCTCCCCCGGCGACACGATCGAGATCGTGCACCGCCCGGCCCACGAGGTGACGGTGGAGTTCTGGTTCCGCGCCTTCACCACCGAGCGGGAGCTGCTGCCGCGCACGCTGGCGGCGGGTGACGCACTGGAGCCGGAGGCTCGGGACAAGGCGCTGGCCCACGTGGAGAAGTACGGGAAGCAGGGCGACTAGGTTGCGCCTATGACGACTGCGTTGATTACGGGATCCACGGCGGGCATCGGCGCCGCATTCGCCCGGCGGCTCGCCGCCCAGGGGCACAATCTCGTCCTGGTGGCCCGGGACACGAAGCGGCTCGGCGAGCAGGCCACCGAGCTGCACGACCGGCACGGGATCGAGGCCGAGGTGCTGGCCGCCGACCTCTCCACCGAGGAGGGCATCGCGGCGGTCGAGGCACGCCTCGCCGACCGCATGCACCCGGTGGACCTGCTGGTGAACAACGCGGGCTTCGGCAACAAGGGCCGCTACCTCGAAGTCTCCATGGCCGACGAGCTGACCATGCTGAAGGTCCACATCGAGGCCGTGCTGCGGCTGACCTCGGCGGCCGTGGAGCCGATGCGCTCGCGCGGGCGCGGCGGCGTGATCAACGTGGCCTCGGTGGCCGCCTTCCTGCCGCGCGGCACCTACGGGGCGAGCAAGGCCTGGGTCGTGCAGTTCACCCAGGGCGCGGCCAAGGACCTGACCGGCTCGGGCGTACGGCTGATGGCGCTGTGCCCGGGCTTCGTGCGCACCGAGTTCCACGAGCGGGCCGGCATGGGCACGGACAACATCCCCGGCTGGATGTGGCTCGACGCCGACAAGCTGGTGGCGGCGGCGCTGGCCGATCTGGCGCGGGGCAGGACGGTGTCGATCCCGGACCCGCGGTACAAGGCGCTGATGGGCGTGGTGAAGCTGACCCCGCGGGGGCTGCTGGGCGGGGTGTCCTCGCGCACGGGGCGCAAGTACGGGCCCCAGTAACCGGACCGCGGCGACCGGACCGCGCGGTGACCAGCGGTCAAACGAGGCATATGGGTGAAATCTCCCTAGACTGAATGTGTCCCATCCAGCGCGGGAGACGCCATGACATTCGTACAGATAGTCGATTACGAGACCACCCAGCCCGATGCGGTCAACGATCTCCTCGACCGCTACGTGGAGCAGACCCAGGGCAGGCGCACGGTCCTCGCCAGCCGCGTCGCACAGGACCGCGACTCCAAGACCCACTTCGTCGACCTCGTCGAATTCCCGTCGTACGAAGCCGCCATGAAGAACTCTCAGCTCCCGGAGACCGACCGGATGTTCCAGGAGATGGTGGCGCTCTGCGAAGGAATGCCCACCTTCACCAACCTCGACGTCGTCCGGGACGAGCACCTCAACACCCTGCTCGTGAACCGCTTCTTCGACGAGATCGCGATGAACGGCAACATGTCCGTCGTCGCCGAGATCTTCGCGGCCGACTACCACGACCACGACATCAGCAACCCCGTGGACAAGATCGGACACGGAGCCATCACCGAAGACACCACGATGTGGCGCGACGCCTTCGACTTCAGCTTCACCCGTGACGTCCAGATGGCGCAGGACGACTACGTCACGACCCTGTGGACGATGACCGGCACGCACAAGGGCGAGTTCATGGGGGTCGCCCCGACCGGAAAGACCTGCACGATGACCGGCACGACGATCTTCCGGTGCGAGGACGGCATGATCAAGGAAGGCTGGTGGCACTACGACGCCCCGGGCCTGATGCGCCAGTTGGGCATGATGCCCGGATAGCACACGGGAAAGCCCCGGTCACCTCCGCTTGGCAGCGGTGACCGGGGCTTTGCCGTGCTTACTTCGTACTGCGTACTGCCGACTGCCGACTGACGAGGTCAGTGGCTGTGGCCGTGGCCACCGTGGCCGTGACCGGCGTCGCCCTCGTCGTCGGCCGGCTTCTCGACGACCAGGGTCTCGGTCGTGAGCAGCAGCGACGCGATGGAAGCGGCGTTCTCCAGCGCGGAGCGGGTGACCTTGACCGGGTCGATGACGCCGGCCTTGACCAGGTCGCCGTACTCGCCGGTGGCGGCGTTGAAGCCCTGGCCCTTGTCGAGCTCGGCGACCTTCGAGGTGATGACGTAGCCCTCGAGGCCGGCGTTCTCGGCGATCCAGCGCAGCGGCTCGACGGCGGCGCGGCGCACGACCGCGACACCGGTGGCCTCGTCGCCCGACAGGCCGAGGTTGCCTTCCAGCACCTTCACGGCGTGGACGAGAGCGGAGCCACCGCCGGAGACGATGCCCTCCTCGACCGCGGCGCGGGTCGCCGAGATGGCGTCCTCGAGACGGTGCTTCTTCTCCTTGAGCTCCACCTCGGTGGCGGCGCCGACCTTGATGACGCAGACGCCGCCGGCGAGCTTCGCCAGGCGCTCCTGCAGCTTCTCGCGGTCCCAGTCCGAGTCGGTCGACTCGATCTCGGCCTTGATCTGGTTGACGCGGCCGAGGACCTCGTCGGAGGAGCCGCCACCGTCGACGATGGTGGTGCTGTCCTTGGAGATCGTGACGCGGCGGGCGGAGCCCAGTACGTCCAGACCGGCCTGGTCGAGCTTGAGGCCGACCTCTTCGGCGATGACGGTGGCACCGGTGAGGGTGGCCATGTCCTGGAGCATCGCCTTGCGGCGGTCACCGAAGCCGGGCGCCTTGACGGCGACGGCGTTGAAGGTGCCACGGATCTTGTTGACGACGAGGGTGGAGAGCGCCTCGCCCTCGACGTCCTCGGCGATGATCAGGAGCGGCTTGGAGGCGCCGGCCTGGATGACCTTCTCGAGCAGCGGCAGGAGGTCCTGGATGGAGGAGATCTTGCCCTGGTTGATCAGGATGTACGGGTCATCGAGGATGGCCTCCATACGCTCCTGGTCGGAGACCATGTACGGGGACAGGTAGCCCTTGTCGAAGGCCATGCCCTCGGTGAACTCGAGCTCCAGGCCGAAGGCGTTGGACTCCTCGACGGTGATGACACCGTCCTTGCCGACCTTGTCCATCGCCTCGGCGATGAGGTCACCGACCTGCTGGTCCTGCGCGGAGAGCGCGGCCACGGCGGCGATGTCGGACTTGTCCTCGATCGGACGGGCGGTCGCGAGGAGCTCGTCGGAGACGGCCTTGACCGCGGCGTCGATGCCCTTCTTCAGGGCGGCCGGGGAAGCGCCCGCGGCGACGTTGCGCAGACCCTCGCGGACCAGCGCCTGCGCCAGGACGGTGGCGGTGGTGGTGCCGTCACCCGCGACGTCGTTGGTCTTGGTCGCGACCTCCTTGACGAGCTGCGCGCCAAGGTTCTCGTACGGGTCGTCGAGCTCGACCTCACGCGCGATGGTGACACCGTCGTTCGTGATGGTGGGAGCGCCGAACTTCTTGTCGATGACGACGTTGCGGCCCTTGGGACCGATCGTCACCTTCACGGTGTCGGCAAGCTTGTTGACGCCACGCTCAAGGGCGCGACGGGCGTCCTCGTCAAACTTGAGAATCTTCGGCATGGGAGCGGTTCAGCCCTCTCGTTGCTATCCCCGGCCGCTCACCGCGACCGCCTGTCAGACACGAACTACGCCCCTCGCCGCCCGGCATCAGCAGGGGTGACCAGGGGCGTAGCTCAAAGCAAAACTGGAGAAGTGATTACTTCTCGACGATCGCGAGCACGTCGCGGGCCGAGAGGACGAGGTACTCCTCGCCGTTGTACTTCACTTCGGTGCCGCCGTACTTGGAGTACAGGACGACGTCGCCGACGGTGACGTCCAGCGGGAGACGCTGGCCGTCCTCGAAGCGACCCGGGCCCACCGCGAGGACGACGCCCTCCTGGGGCTTCTCCTTCGCGGTGTCCGGGATGACCAGGCCAGAGGCCGTGGTCTGCTCGGCGTCGAGCGGCTGGACCACAATGCGGTCCTCAAGCGGCTTGATGGCAACCTTGGAGCTGGTGGTCGTCACGATCCGACCTCCCCCTTCGGAGATCCGGGGTTAACTGTCTGAGGTGGCGACCAGGTCGATCCGTCGTCGCGGGTGCCGGATCTGCCTGTCGCTGTGTTGGCACTCACCAGGGGCGAGTGCCAGACGCGAGACTATTCCGGGGATTAGCACTCGGTCAAGCGGAGTGCCAATACGCGCCGCTGGTTTCGCAGCCGGGGCCGCCTGGATCCGCCCCGGAGCGCGCCCCCTCGGGGTGCCCCCGAACCCCTGCCTGCACGCGCGGCACCGCTGCCGGGGACCAGTCCCCGGACCCCTGCTCCTCAAACGCCGCAGGGGCTGGAATGGCCGAGGCGCGGAGCACTTTCAGCCGTCCGGCGCCTGAGGCGCGGGCCCGGGCGGCGCCCGGGGAACGGCGGAAGGGCGGGTAGGGACTTCACCCCGCAGGGCCCGGCCACCCGGACCCGCCCGCCCGCTCCGCGCCGGGACGGCAGTGGCGGCAACGCCGACCGGCACCGCCGGACGGAGTCCGGCCCCGCGGCGCGAAGCCCAGGAGGCCAGCCGGGGCCGAGTGGTGCGAGCGGTGCGCCAAGAGAGGAAAGCCCGGTATGTGAGGCTTGGGGCATGCGGATCCTGGTCGTCGAAGACGAAGTCAGCCTCGCCGACTCACTGCGGCGCGGCCTCTCCGCCGACGGCCACTGGATCGACCTCGCCCACGACGGCCACCGCGGCCTGGACCTGGCCCTCACCGGAGGCCCGTACGACGTGGTCCTCCTCGACCTGATGCTCCCCGGCCTCTCGGGCTACGAGATCTGCACCCGGATGCGTTCCCACGGCCTCGCCACGCCCGTGCTGATGCTGACCGCCAAGGACGGCGAGTACGACGAGGCCGAGGGCCTGGACTCGGGCGCGGACGACTACCTGACGAAACCGTTCTCCTTCGTCGTCCTGGCCGCCCGCCTCCGCGCCCTCACCCGCCGCGCCGCCGCCGCGGACGACGCCGCCCGGGCCGGCGTGCTGCAGGCCGGCGACCTCGTCCTCGATCCCCGCGGCCGCCGCTGCCGCCGCGGCACGCACGAGATCGAGCTGACCGCCCGCGAGCTCGGCGTCCTCGGCTGCCTGATGGAGCAGCCCGGCCGGGCCGTCGCCAAGCAGGACATCCTCGACGAGGTGTGGGACACCCCGCACGGCATCGACCCGAACATCGTCGAGGTCTACGTCTCCTCGCTCCGCCGCAAGATCGACGCCCCCTTCGGCCGCCGAGCGATCCTCACGGTGCACGGCACCGGCTACCGGATGGCCCCGGACGGTGGCTGAAGCGGGCTCGGGCCCCGGGCCCCGCCGGCTCGGCAGCCTCCGCGCCCGCGCCGCCGCGGCCGCCGCCCTCGCGATGGCCGCCGTCCTGGCCGCCGGCGGGGTGTGGCTCTACACCCTGCTGCGCGCCAACCTCATCGAGAACACCACCGGCCGCACCGAGCTCGCCGCCCGCAAGGCCGCCGCGCAGTACGACACCGGAAGCCTCCCGGCCGAGGGCCGGCTGCCCGCGCCCGAGGGCGGGGTCGACCTGGTCCTCGTACGGAACGCGGCCGGTACGGTCACGGCCACCAGCGGGGACCTGAAGGACACGCCGGAGCTCGCGGAGCTGAGCCCCGCGCCCGGCCAGGACATGCGTTCGGCCGTCCTGCCGCCCGCGCGCCCCGGCGCGCAGCGGCGCGTGGTGGTCGCCGTGAACGCGCCCGGCCCGCCGGGGGCGCACGACCCGCACACCGTCTACGCCGCGACCGTGCTCGGCGACGTGGACGACGCCAACCGGGCCGTCGCGCTCGGCCTGCTCGCCGGCGCGCCCCCGCTGATCGCCTTCTCGGCGGCCCTGGCCTGGTGGGTGACGGGCCACGCGCTGCGCCCGGTCACCGCGATCCGCACCGGGCTGGCGGCGGTCACCGGAAGCGAGCTGGACCGGCGGGTCCCGGACCCGGGCGGCGCCGACGAGATCGCGCAGCTGGCCCGGACGGTCAACGACACGCTCGACCGGCTGGAGCGCGGCGACGCCCGGCAGCGGCAGTTCACCGCCGACGCCTCGCACGAGCTGCGCAATCCCCTGGCGGCCGTCCGGTCCCGGCTGGAGGTGGCGCTGCGCAGCCCCGACCGGGAGTCGGTGGCCGCCGCGCTGGCCGATACCGAGCGGCTCCAGCGCATCGCGGCCGATCTGCTCCTGCTGGCCCGCCTCGACGGCGGGCCGGCGCCGCGTCCCGAGCCGGTGGACCTCGCGCTGCTGGCCGCCGAGGACGCGGCGCGGCGCCCCGGGCCCGGGGTGGCGCTACGGCTGGACGCGCGGCTTCCCGTACCGGCCGCCGGGGATCCGGCGCGGCTGGAGCGGGCGCTGGCCAACCTGGTGGACAACGCCCTGCGGTACGCCCGTACCGGGGTCGTGGTCCGGGCCTCCGCCGAGGACGGCTGGGCGCTGCTGGAGGTCACGGACGACGGGCCGGGCATCCCGGAGGCGGACCGGGACCGGGTCTTCGAACGGTTCGTACGCCTGGACGCGGACCGGGGCCGGGCCGGCGGCGGCACCGGCCTGGGGCTGGCCATCGCCCGGGAGATCGCGCGGGCGCACGGCGGCGAGGTCCGCGCGCTCCCGGCGCCCGCCGGGGGCGCCCGGCTCGTGCTGCGCATCCCCGACAGCGCCGCGCCCGGCCGCCCCTGAAGGCGCCTTCAGGACCCTCAGGGTTTCTTCAGCAGGACTCCCCCAGCATCGACAGGCATGAGCGCCCACCGCAGGAAGCCCCGTGAACCGAAGTCCCCGGTGCCCGCGTCCCGCAGCCGCGGCCGGAGCCGGAGCCGCGGCCGCGGCCGCAGGCTCACCCGCACCCTGCTCGCGTCCGGCTGCGCCCTCGTGGTGCTCGCTGCGGCGACCGCCTGGTACCTGTACGACGACCTCGCCTCCAGCATCGGCAGCTCCAAGGCCCTGGAGGGCGCCGAGAAGTCGAAGTACGGCGATGTGAACATCCTGCTGATGGGCCTGGACAGCCGCCGGGACCAGAACGGCGAGGACCTCCCCCCGGCGGTCCTCGCCACGTTGCACGCGGGCGCGAGCTCCGACGTGGGCGGCTACAACACCAACACCCTGATCCTGTTGCACGTCCCCGGCGACGGGGGCCGGGCGAAGGCCTTCTCGGTGCCGCGCGACGACTTCGTCGAGCTGCGCGGCGTGCCCGGTTTCACCGGCAAGGCCAAGATCAAGGAGGCCTACGGGCGGGCGAAGGCCACGGTCGAGGAGCAGCTCGCCGCCCAGGGGGTCGCGGACCCGCGGCAGTTGGAGCGCGAGGGGCGGGAGGCGGGCCGCAGGGCGGAGCTCGACACCGTGCGCGCCTTCCTGGGCGTGCCGATCGACCACTTCGCCGAGCTGAACCTGGCCGGTTTCTACCACCTCGCGGACGCGCTGGGCGGCGTGCCGGTGTGTCTGAAGCGGCCGGTGAAGGACGGCTACTCGGGAGCCGACTTCCCGGCGGGCCGGCAGACGCTCGACGGGCAGCAGTCGCTGGCCTTCGTACGGCAACGGCACGGACTGGCCATGGGCGACCTGGACCGGACGAAGCGGCAGCAGGCGTTCCTGGCGGGGGCCACGTACAAGCTGAACCAGGCGGGGACCTTCACCGATCCGGTGAAGCTGCTGAAGCTGATCGACTCGGCGAAGCAGGACGTCGTCACCGACCGGGGATGGGACCTGCTGTCGTTCGTGAAGCAGGCGAAGAACCTGTCCGGGGGCGACGTGGAGTTTGTGACCCTTCCCATCGAGGGCTTCGACCGGAACCATGGCGCCGAGATAAACGTCGTAGACGATATGAAGATAAAGCGGTTCATAGCCGAGCGGATCGGGCCCGGGGCCTCTGCGAGCCCGAGCGCGCCTGGCGCCGCTCCCTCCTCACCGGGCGGCGCGCCGCCCGTCCCGCAGGGCTCCGCCCAGAGCTCCCCCCGGAGCTCGGCGCCCGCGCCGGCGCCGTCCCGGAGCAGCAGCTCAACCCCCGCCATCGACGGCGGCGGCGTCCCGTGCGTGGACTGAAACCCCTGACCACGGCGGGGGCGCGCCGCCGCACGGAAGCCCTGCTGCTCGTCCTCGTCCTCGTCGTGACCATTTCCGGCCACATGTGCGCCGGCCTCGCGATGAACGACGAGCTCCCGCCCGGCCTCACCGGCTTCGTCGTCAGCATGACCCTGCTCGCACTGGTGGGGCACCTGGCCGTGCGCCGGTTCGCGGCGTACGCGGATCCGCTGGTCCTCCCGCTGGCCCTGCTGCTGACCGGGCTGGGGCTGGTGCTGCTCCACCGCCTCGACCAGGGCTACATCGAGCGGTACAACTCCCCGGCGACGGCGCCCGGCCAGCTGATGTGGACGGTGATCGGCGTCGCGGCCTGCATCGCGGTGCTGGGGCTGCTGCGCGACCACCGGCTGCTGCAGCGGTTCATCTACATCACGATGGTCGTCGCGCTGGTGGCGCTGATCGCGCCCGCCTTCTTCGGCGCGGACACCTACGGGGCGAAGCGCTGGATCAAGCTCGGCGGGCTCTCGGTCCAGCCCGGCGAGTTCGTGAAGATCATGATCGCGGTCTTCTTCGCGGGCTACCTGGTGATCCACCGCGACGCGCTGGCCCTGTCGGGCCGCAAGTTCCTGGGCATGCGGCTGCCGCCGATGCGCCAGCTCGGCCCCCTCGTCACGGTGTGGATCGTCTCGCTGCTCGTGCTGGTCTTCGAGCGCGACCTCGGCACCTCGCTGCTCTTCTTCGGCGTCTTCGTGGTGATGCTCTACGTGGCCACGGAACGCACGAGCTGGATCGTGTGCGGCCTGGTCCTCGCCTCGGCGGGCGCCTTCGTCGTGGGCACGACGGAGCCGCACGTCAAGGCACGTGTGGCCGCCTGGCTGAACCCGCTGTCGTACTACTGGAAGGACAGGCCGCCGGGCGTCGTCTCGGACCAGTCGGCGCAGGCGCTGTTCAGCTTCGGCACGGGCGGCATCTCCGGCACGGGCCTGGGAATGGGCCATCCCGAGCTGATCAAGTTCGCGGGCCGCAGCGACTTCATCCTGACGACGGTGGGCGAGGAGCTCGGCCTGGCCGGGGTCATGGCCGTCCTGATCCTGTACGCGCTCCTCGTGCAGCGCGGGCTGCGGATGGCACTGGGCGCGCGCGACCCGTTCGGCAAGCTGCTGGCGGTCGGCCTGTCCTCCGCCCTGGCCCTCCAGGTCTTCATCGTGGCGGGCGGCGTCACGGGGCTGATCCCGCTGACGGGCAAGGCCCTGCCCTTCCTGGCCGCGGGCGGCTCGTCCCTGCTCGCCAACTGGATCATGATCGCCCTGCTGCTGCGCATCTCCGACAGCACCGAGAGACAGCGCGAGGCGGACGCCCGGGGCCCGGCGGAGACGACGATCACGCCGGTGATGGCGGCAGCGGGTTCCTAGAGGTAGTCCTCCAGCCGCCCTATCCGGTACCCCTGTTCCTGTATCCGCTGGAGCATCCGGGTCACCATCTGGATCTCCGTCGCACCCTTGAGCTCCGAGGGGCCGCGGAAGTGGGCCAGGATGATGTCACCCGGTTCGAGGGCGGAGCCCTGGGCGTACTGGAAGTTGTTGATCTGCATCGACACGCGCCACAGGAGGAGCTGGGATATCCCGCACTCGTGCGCGGCCCTGCGGGTGTCGTCGTTGTGATTGCCGTACGGCGGGCGGAAGAGCGTCGGCCGCTTGCCGAAGCGCTTCTCCAGGCGTTCCTGCTGCCCGCATATCTCCTTCTTCTGTGCCTCGAAGGACAGGGTCCGGAGATTCGGGTGCGTCAGGGTGTGGTTGTTTATCGTGCTGTCGGAGCCGTTGTCGCGGATCTTTTCGAAATGGCCGTAGTTCGACGAGGCGATGGTGTCCGTCAGGAACATGCTGATCGGCAGCTTCAGATCGGCGGCCATCTTCAGGAACTCGGGGTTCTTCTCGGCTCCGTCGTCGAAGGTCAGGAAGACGACCTTGTCGTCCGCCGGGACGGGTATTCGGTCGACGACCTGGACCCGGCCCGCCTCGGCCGGCGGAATCCGGGGTTTGACGGTCGGCTTGGGCGCGTACTGGAGGGGGCCGCTGAGGCCCCACTTCTTGTACGCCTCGTCCGCCGCGGCCGCCGATCCCCTGCCCGCGGCGGACGGGGAGGCCGCCCCCGAGGGCGACGGAGTCGCCCTCGCCTCCGTGGTCTTGCGCCCCAGCCGTTCGATGGGGTCCACGCTGTCCCCGCACCCCGTCAGGGACAGCGCGAGCGCGCCGGCCGTCAGCGTTCCGGCTACGAACCGGCGCGCGTGCTTCACAAGTAGTCCTCCAGGCGGGCCACGGCGTAACCCTTCGCCGTGACGGTCTTCATGACGTGACGGATCATGTCAGTCATGCTGCCCTTCCAGTCTTCCTTGCCCCGGAAGTGCGTGAGGATGATGTCCCCGGGGTGCAGGTCCTTGTCCCACTCCCGCCAGTCCATCCGGTTCGGGAAGGCCTCCTCGTTCCACAGCGGAACGGCCTTGATCCCACAGGACTTGGCCGCGCGCAGCGTGTCCTCGTTGTAGTTCCCGTACGGCGGCCGGAAGAGCGTCGGCCGCTTTCCGAACGTCTTCTGGATCGTGTCCTGCTGTCCGCAGATCTCCTGGCGCTGCTTCTCGTACGAGAGCGCCGGCATGTAGCGGTGGTTGAGCGTGTGGTTGTTCAGCGTGACGCCCGCCGCCTGCATCTGCTTGAAGTACGGGTAGTTGTCCCGGACCAGGTAGTCGCTGAGGAAGGCGGTGTACGGGAGCTTCAGCTCCTGCATCATCTTCAGGAACTCGGGGTCCTTCTCGGCGCCGTCGTCGATCGTCAGGAAGACGATCTTCTCCTCCGTGGGGACGGTGGTGAAGACCGGCGGCAGTTCGTCCTGGCCCTCGACCTCGAAGCCGTCGCGGGTGGTGATCTCCGGCTTCTCCTTGGGCGCTTGCGGGGCCACGAGCGGCGGCTTGAGCAGCCCCCACTTCTTCGCGGCGACGATCCGCGCCTGCTGGAGGGCCTTGAGCTTCTCGGCGTACGTGCCGAGCGCCCCGGCCGCTCCGGCCTGCTCGCCGGCGGCGCCCGCGGCGGCCTTCGCCTTGGCGGCCTTGTCCGGCGTCTCGGACCCACCGGCTCCGCACCCCGTGCCGAGTGCGGCGAGGAGCAGTGCGGCCATCGCGGCCGTACCCAACCGGCCGCGCGCGACTGCCGCGATCCGGTGACCGTGTTGCGTCTTATGTACCGTTTGTCGGACTAGCTGCATAGTTGGGCATCTTTACACCAGCCATGCACGGACCCGGGCCGACACCGCGAGGGGAATCCAGCCTTCCTCCGAGTGGCCCACCGTGGCCGACAATGGACCCGTGACCCCCGAAGACTTCGCCGCGCTCCTCTCCCCGGAGGGCCACGCCCTCCTCGACTCGCTCCGGGACTACGACCCCGCCCAGGAGCTCGCCGTCGCCACCCGGCTGCGCCGCGAACACCCCGCCGCACTGGTCTCCGCCGCCCTCGGACAGGCCCGGCTGCGGCAGCGCGCGGTGGCGAAGTTCGGGGCCGAGGACGCCCACCGGATGTACTTCACCCCCGGCGGCGGGGAGATGGCCACCCGCGCCTCGGTGGCCTCGTACCGCGCCGAGCGTCTCGCCGCGCTGGGCGTACGCAGCCTCGCCGACCTCTGCTGCGGGATCGGCGGCGACGCCCTCGCCCTGGCCCGGCTCGGCATCCGCGTCCTGGCGGTGGACCACGATCCGCTGACCGTCGCGGTGGCGCGCGCCAATGCCGGAGCCCTGGGGCTGGCTGACCTGATCGAGGTCCGGGAAGCCGATGTGACGGAGGTCGACACCGCGGGCTACGACGCCGTCTTCATCGACCCGGCCCGGCGGGGCGGGCGGGGCCGGATCTTCGACCCCGAGTCCTACTCGCCGCCGCTGTCCTGGGCGATCGCCACCGCCCGCGCCGCGAAGGTCGCCGCCATCAAGATCGCCCCCGGGATCCCGCACGAGGCGGTGCCCGCCGAGGCCCAGGCCGAGTGGATCTCCGACCAGGGGGACGTGAAGGAGGCCGTGCTGTGGTTCGGGACGGCCCCGGGCGAGATCCGCGCCACCCTGCTGCCCGGCCCGCGCGCGCTGGCGACCGCCGATCCACTGCCCGACCCCGAGGCCGGCCCCGTCGGCCGCTACCTCTACGAGCCCGACGGCGCCGTGATCCGGGCCCACCTCGTCGCCGAGGTCGCCGAGCAGCTGGGCGGGCGGCTGATCGACCCGACCATCGCGTACATCACCGCCGACGAGCTGCGCGAGACCCCGTACGCGACCTCGTACGAGATCACCGACGTACTGCCGTTCGGGCTGAAGAAGCTCAAGGCGCTGCTGCGCGAACGCGGGGTCGGCATCCTCACGGTGAAGAAGCGCGGCTCCGCGATCGAGCCCGAGGAACTGCGCAGGAAGGTGAAGCCGCAGGGACCGAACTCCGCCACGGTGTTCCTGACCCGGGTCGCCGGGGCCCCCTCGATGCTGATCGGCTCACCGACCGCCCGCCCCTGACGGTCCGCCGGGCCCGCGGCCGCCTCCCCCGAAGACGCGCAGCGCCCACCGGTAGTGTGCGCCCGCCTTGCCGACGCCCAGCAGGGCGGTGATCCACAGGATCATGCCGAGGCCCATGGTGTAGGCGACCTCCCCGTAGGTGTCGGCGCCGGGCCGGGCCGTCGCCGCCGACGCGAAGGTCACCCAGAGTCCGGTCCCGCCCAGGGCGAGGGAGGCCAGCAGCCAGATCAGGCTGCGTGCCGGCGCACGTACGGCGGCGTCCACGGGCGGGTCCCGGTCCAGCTCCGCCCAGGCGCACAGCAGCAGGCGCACCTGCCGGTCCCGCTTGGCGCCCCAGGCGAACCAGAACCCGGCCGGTATCAGCACGCCCACACCGAGCGCGGCGAATATCAGGCCGAAGAGGTACGCGAAGGGGTCCGGCGTCTCGACGGCCATCAGGGCCATGCCGACGAAGGACCAGCCCAGGGCGAAGACCGCCGAGACCGACCAGAGGAGCAGGAGCCGGCCGAAGCCCAGACTGCGCCGCGCGAGCTCCTCCAGGAAACGGGCGCGGTCGGCCCGTACGGCCCGTACGGCGTGCTCGTCGAACCAGGCGCGCAGGTGCGCGGGAGGGGGCGGCGGCGGCAGGTCACGGGGCATGCGCATGACCATAACCGCACGCCACGGGTCCCGGCGGACCTCTGGGCGCCGGCTCAGCTCCCGTCCGGCTCCCCGACCTCCACCGATTCGAAGCGCCAGCGGTGGACCGCCCTCGTGATCAAATCGGCCTCCGGCTCCGGAAGTTCGGGCAGTTCGGCGCCGATCCCCTCGGGGGTCTCCCACCAGGTGATGACGAGGACCCGGTCCTGCGGGGCGCTGAACACCTCGCGCCGCACCGGGTCTTGGGCCAGGATCCGCGAACGGGCCCATTCCAGAAGTTCGTTGGCCCGCCCGGGCACGGCCCGGGCCTCCCACATCAGCGCGATGGTGCTCACGAGTACAGGTTGTCCTTGCTCAGCTCGTGCACGTGGTCGTGGTCGTGCGCATGGCCGTGCCCGTGGCCGTGGCCGTCTCCACCGGAATGGCCGTGCGAATGGCCGGGAACATGCGGGTCGGTGACCGGAAGCGAGGAGTCCGCCGACAGGTCCCAGTCCGAGGCGGCCCTGTTCCGCTTGACCATCTCCGCGCCCAGCGCCGCCACCATCGCACCGTTGTCCGTGCACAGCCCCGGGCGCGGCACGCGCAGGATGATCCCCGCGTCGTCGCACCGCTCCTGGGCCAGCGAGCGCAGCCGGGAGTTGGCCGCGACGCCGCCGCCGATCATCAGGTGGTCGACGCCCTCGTCCTTGCAGGCGCGGATCGCCTTGCGCGTCAGGACGTCCACCACGGCTTCCTGGAAGGAGGCCGCCACGTCGCGCACCGGAACGTCCTCGCCCGCCTTGCGCTTCGCCTCGATCCAGCGGGCGACCGAGGTCTTGAGCCCGGAGAAGGAGAAGTCGTACGGGGCGTCGCGCGGGCCCGTCAGCCCGCGCGGGAAGGCGATCGCCTTCGGGTCCCCCTCGCGTGCGAGCCGGTCGATGACCGGTCCGCCGGGGAAGCCCAGCTGCAGGACGCGCGCGATCTTGTCGAAGGCCTCGCCCGCCGCGTCGTCGATGGTCGCGCCGAGCGGCCGCACGTCGGAGGTGATGTCGGGAGCCAGCAGCAGCGAGGAGTGCCCGCCGGAGACCAGCAGCGCCATCGTCGGCTCGGGCAGCGGCCCGTGCTCCAGCTGGTCGACGCAGATGTGCGAGGCCAGGTGGTTCACCCCGTACAGCGGCTTGCCGAGCGCGTACGCGTAGGCCTTCGCGGCGGAGACGCCCACCAGCAGGGCCCCCGCGAGGCCGGGGCCGGCGGTGACGGCGATGCCGTCGAGGTCGCGGGCGCTGACCCCGGCCTCCTTCAGGGCGCGCTCGATGGTGGGGACCATCGCCTCCAGGTGCGCGCGGGAGGCCACCTCGGGCACGACCCCGCCGAAGCGGGCGTGCTCGTCGACGCTCGACGCGATGGCGTCCGCGAGCAGCGTGGTGCCGCGGACGACGCCGACGCCGGTCTCGTCGCAGGAGGTCTCGATGCCGAGGACGAGCGGTTCGTCAGCCATGGGTCGTCTCACCTTGCAGGGATGCGGGGTCGGAGTGGGCGGGGTCGGGGTCCACGGGGTCGGGATGTGCGGGGTCGGAAATGCGGCGCATCACGAGGGCGTCCACATTGCCGGGCTGGTAGTAGCCGCGCCGGAAGCCGATCGGCTCGAAACCGAAGCGTGCGTAGAGCTTCTGGGCGCGGACGTTGTCGACCCGCACCTCCAGCAGCACCTCGGCGCACTCGAAGGCGGTGGCGGCGCGCAGCAGCTCGGTCAGCAGCCGGGCGCCGAGCCCGGTGCCCCACTGGTCGCGGGCCGCGGCGATGGTCTGTACGTCGGCCAGGTCCCCGGCGGCGGCCAGCCCGGCGTAACCGACGAGCCGGCCGGCCTCCTCCGCCACGACGTAGCGGCGCGTGGCGCCGGGTCCGCGGGCATGGGCCAGCTCGGACCAGAACATCCCGGCGGACCAGGCGTCCTCGGGGAACAGCTCGTGCTCCAGCTCCAGCACGGGCCCGATGTCCCACCAGCGCATCTCGCGCAGGACGACGGCTGAGGTGGCTGTCACTGCGGGGTGACCACCTTGTAGTTCTTCGGCACCTCGGCGTCGGGCCGGCGCAGGTAGAGCGGGGTCGCGGGCAGGAACGCCTCCCCCGCCGCCAGCCGCTCCGCGGCCAGGGCGGCCAGCGCCCCGGCACTCTGGTGCTCGGGGTCCCGCGCGTCGGTGAAGACCTCCGGGTAGAGCCGCGCGCCCTGCCCGACGGCGGGCAGTCCGGCGACGCGCTCGGCGATCTCCGCCGGCCGGTCCACCGCGGGCTCGCCGGCCCGGGTGCGGGGGTCCTCGTAGCGCGCCCAGTAGACCTCCTTGCGCCGGGCGTCGGTGGCCACGACGAAGGGGCCCTCGATCCCGGCCGCTCCGGCCGCGTAGGCCAGACCGTCGAGGGTGCACAGCCCGTGGACGGGCACGCCGAGGACGGCGGCGAAGGTGGACGCGGTCACGAGGCCGACGCGCAGTCCGGTGTACGGGCCGGGGCCGGTGCCGACGACGATGCCCGTGACGGCTTCGAGCGTGACCCCCGCCTCGGCGAGGACCTTGTCGACGGAGGGCAGCAGGAGCTCCCCGTGGCGGCGGGCGTCGACCTGGTTCGACTCGGCGAGGACGGACTCGCCGTCGTGCAGGGCGACGGTGACGGCGGGCGTGGCGGTATCTACAGCGAGCAAGAGCACGCGAACAGCCTACGACTCCGGGGCCCCCGGCCCTTGCGTCCGGTCTGCGGGCACCCCTGCTGCTACCTTCGGACCAGGTGTCAGGTGTGATCGTCCGGTGTGATCGTCCGCCTGACCCCGACTGACCTGACTGACCATGCGGAGAGGTGGAGCAAGGTGGCACGCAGCAGCTCGGGAATCGTGGCCGGGCTCACCGTCGCGGCGCTCGCCGTCGTCGGTTTCCTCGGCTACCAGGCCTCCGCCTCCGCTCCCGAACTCCCGCCGAAGGCCGCCGCGCAGAGCCCGGCGCCCGCTCCGAGCAACGCCGGGGCCGCCAAGACGGACCCGGCGAAGCCGGCGGCCCTCCCGGCCAGGTCCGGCACCGGGGTGCGCGTCGTGTACTCGCTCAGTGCCAAGCGCGTGTGGCTGGTGGGGGCCACCGGGGAGCCGAAGTCCTTCGCGGTGGTGCCGAGCACGGTGCACCCGGCGCCCGGCAGTTACACGGTGGGCGGCCGTACGGGCGCGGTGACCGGCTCGGACGGGGTGCCGATCGAGCACGTCGTGCGGTTCGCGAGCCCGCAGGGGGTCACGGTCGGTTTCAGCGCCCGCGTGGACAACACGCTGCCGGCGCCCGACCCGGCCAAGAAGACCGGCGGTGTCCGCATGCTGCGCGCGGACGGGGACGCGATGTGGGCCTTCGCGACGATCGGCTCGAAGGTCGTCGTCGTTCCCTGAGCCGGTCCCGAGCCTAGCCCTCCGCCGGTCCGCCGAGCCGGTCCCCGGAGTCGTTCCCGGCCCGGCCGCGACACGCCGAATTCACTCGTACGGGGACTCCGCCGTCAGGTCGGTCCCCCGCGTTCAGGCCGCTTCGGACTCCGGGGCGGCCTGTTCACCGCCCTCCGCCCCGTCCCGCACGGGATCGGGCTCCGGGGCGTGCTCGCGCGCGGGCGGTGTCGACACGGCGCTGGCGGCCGCGCCCGCGGCGAGCAGCACTCCCATGGACACGGCGGACGGGCGGGGGACGCCCGCTGCTCCTGTTGCCGACATGGCTGCCTCCTGGCCGGGGCCAGCCCGCACTTAGGTACGCCTAACCAGCCCTCCGTACCATGTGACCACGCGCCCCGCCGCCCGCGCAACATCTTCCCGACGACTTGTCGGAACGTTTCTCACCGGGCCCCCGCCGCGCAGGCGGCGCGGCTACTCCGACAGGACGCCCGCGAGGCTCTCCAGACCCGCCCCGGCGGCCCAGCGGACGCCGACCCCGCGGACGACGACCTCGCGCACGTCGTCCAGGACCTCCTCGTGGCCGACCGCCCGGCGGATCACCACGTGCAGCCGGTCGTCGGACAGCTCCTCGACCTTGCCGTCGCCCCACTCCACGACGACGACCGACTCGGGCAGCGAGACGTCGAGGTCCAGGTCCTCCATCTCGTCCAGCCCGCCGCCCAGCCGGTACGCGTCCACGTGCACCAGTGCCGGACCGCCGGTCAGCGAGGGGTGGACCCGGGCGATCACGAAGGTCGGCGAGGTCACGGCCCCGCGCACGCCCAGGCCCTCGCCGAGCCCGCGGGTCAGGGTGGTCTTCCCGGCGCCGAGCTCCCCGGTCAGGAGGACGAGGTCGCCGGGGCGCAGCAGCCCGGCGATCCGGCGCCCGAGGTCCTGCATGGCGTCGGGCGAGCCGACGGTCACGTGCGTTTCCGTGTCAGGTACTTCTTCCATGCCCGCCAACGTTAGCCGGTACGGACACCGTCCCCGTCCGCGCGAGGAGCTCGGTGAGCAGCCGGGTCACGGTGTCCGGGTGCTCCAGCATCATCAGGTGTCCGGCGGACTCCAGGACGACCAGTTCCGCGGAGGGCAGGGCGTCCTTGATGGCCTGGCTGTGCTCCGGCGGGGTGACCATGTCGCGGTCCCCTGCGATGACGGTGACGGGGATGTCCGCGAGCCGCTGGAGGGCCGCCGTCTTGTCGTGCGCCTGGAAGGCCGGGTAGAACTCGGCGACCACGTCGATGGGCGTGGCCTCGATGAGCCGCTCGGCGAAGCGTGCGACGGCCGGATCGACGTCGCGCGAGGCGAAGGAGTACATCTTGACCATGCCGGCGAACAGGTCGGCGGTGGCCCGGCGGCCCTTCTCCACCAGCTCCACCTGGGAGCCGAGCGCCTTGAGCACCCCGGGCAGCAGGCGCCGTACCGTGCTGAAGCCCAGGGAGGGCAGCCCGTACGTGACCTCGTCCAGCCGGCCGCTGGAGGTGCCGACCAGGGCCACACCGGCCACCCGGTCCCGGACGAGGTCGGGGAACTCGTGGGCGAGTCCCATGATGGTCATCCCGCCCATCGAGTGACCGACCAGGATCAGCGGGCCCTCGGGAGCGGCGGCGTCGATGACGGCCTTCAGGTCGCGGCCGAGCTGTTCGAAGGTGACCGGCTCTCCCCCGGCCTGGGCCAGCCCGCGCGCGCTGCGGCCGTGGCTGCGCTGGTCCCAGTACACGGCGCGGACCAGGCCGCGCAGGGCCGCGCGCTGGAAGTGCCAGGAGTCCTGGCCGAGGCAGTAGCCGTGGCAGAACACCACGGTCGGCCGGAGCGGGGCCTTGCGGCGCAGTCGGCGCCGCTTGCCCTCCTCGGGCAGCTCGTCGACCTCGTAGTAGAGCGCGGTGCCGTCCTCGGCCCGCGCGGTGCCGGGGGCGCCGCGCAGGGATCCGTAGTCCCCGGTCGCGTCGAGCGCGAGGCGCGCCTTCATGCGCATGCCCCGGCCGACGGTGATCCGTTCGACCGCGACCCCGGCCGCCGCCCCGGCGGCTATCACGCCGATCGCGGCGCCCGCCCAGCCCGCCTTGCGCCAGTTCTCGCTCACGTCGACCGCCCTCACTCAGCCGCCCCGGTACACGCGGGGGACCCGGCCCCCGATACGGGTGACGATCTCATAGGCGATCGTGTGCGCCGCTTGAGCCCAGTCCTCCGCGGTGGGTTCCCCGCGCTCCGCGTCCCCGAAGATGACGGCCTCGTCCCCGACGCGGGCGTGCCCGCCGTCGAGGTCGACCACGAACTGGTCCATGGCGACGCGCCCGGCGACGGTGCGGATGCGGCCGCCGACGAGCACCGGTCCGAGCCCGGACGCCTGCCGCGGGACGCCGTCGGCGTAGCCCGCCGGGATCAGCGCGAGGGTGGTCTCCCGCTCGGTGACGTAGTGGTGGCCGTAGCTGACCCCGTGCCCGGCCGGCACGGTCTTGACCAGTGCGACGGTGGCCTTGAGCGTCATCGCGGGCCGCAGGCCGAGCTGGGCGGGGGTGCCGAGCTCGGGCGAGGGCGAGACTCCGTAGACGGCCAGCCCGGGGCGCACCAGGTCGAAGTGGGATTCGGGGAGGGTGAGCGTGGCCGGCGAGTTGGCCATGTGCCGGACCTCGGGCTCGACGCCCTCCTTCTCCGCGTACGCGAGCATGTCGCGGAAGGCGGTCAGCTGGAGCTGGATGGAGGGGTGTCCGGGCTCGTCGGCGCAGGCGAAGTGCGACCAGACGCCGGTGACGCGGACGGTCCCCTCGGACTGCGCGGCGACGGCCGCGGTCACCAGGGGCTCCCAGTCGGCGGGCTGGCAGCCGTTGCGGCCCAGGCCGGTGTCGGCCTTGAGCTGGATCCTGGCCGTCAGTCCGGCGGCGCGTGCGGCCTCCCGTACCTCGTCCAGGGCCCACATCGCGCTGACGGACACGTCGATGCCGGCCTCGATGGCCTCCCGCCATGGCCCGCCGGGGGTCCACAGCCAGCACAGGACGGGCCCTTCGAGCCCGGCGGCGCGCAGTGCGAGGGCCTCCTCGGGCGTGGCGGTCCCGAGCCAGCTCGCACCGGCCTCCTGCGCGGCCCTGGCGCAGGCCACGGCCCCGTGCCCGTAGGCGTCAGCCTTCACGACGGCCATCAGGGCGGAGCGGGGCGCCCGCTCGCGCAGGGCCCGTACGTTCGCCCGGACGGCGTCAAGATCGATCTCGGCGTACACGCGCGCGGCTGTCTCGTTCATCCCCCACAGTCTCTCAGAGCCCCGCCCGCCGGGCCGAACGGGCAGGGCCGCCTCGGGCCCGGGCGTCCGGCGGCCCTGTCGGAGCCGGGCTACGGGCGCCCCACCTCTCGCCACGCCGACGGCAGGGCTTCGGCCACCTGGTGGGCCAGGAGGGGGCCGCCGGTGAGGCGGGCCGCCAGGCCGTGGAGGTACGCCGCCACCGACCCGGCGTCCACGGCCGGCAGGCCCGCCGCCAGCAGGGACCCGGCAAGCCCGGACAGCACGTCCCCGCTCCCGGCGGTGGCCAGCCACGGGGTCCCGGTCGGGTTCACCCGTACGGGGCCGGGCCCGGCCGGGGCGATCAGGGTCGTCGACCCCTTCAGCAGCGCCACCGCCCCGTACCGCTCCGCGAGCTCCCGTACGGCCGCCAGCCGCCCCGCCTCGACCGTCTCGCGCGCGGCCCCCAGCAGCGCGGCCGCCTCCCCCGCGTGCGGGGTCAGCAGGGTCGGGGCCGCCCGTGCCCGCAGCTCCGCGGGGTCCAGCCCGCGCAGCCCGTCCGCGTCCACCAGCACCGGCACCGGCTGCGAGAGTGCCTCCCGCACCTCCGGGCCGCCCTCGTCGCCCAGCCCGGGCCCGACCACCCACGCCTGGACCCGGCCGGTCCCGATCAGCGTCTCCGGGTAGCGGGCCAGTACGGCGTCCGCCACCGCCGGGGGGCCCACGTAGCGCACCGCGCCCGCGCCGCCCCGCAGCGCCCCCGCCACCGCGAGCACCGCGGCGCCCGGGTAGCGCGCGGACCCGGCGACGATCCCGAGCACGCCGCGCCGGTACTTGTCGCTGGCCGCCGTCGGCTCCGGCAGCAGGCCCGCCACGTCGGCGTGCTGCAACGCCTCCGCGCCGGGGGCGGGCAGCACCTCGCCCAGCCCGATGTCCACCAGGTGCAGCGCACCCGCCCGGGAGGCGCCCGGGTCGATCAGCAGCCCCTGCTTGTACGCCCCGAAGGTCACCGTCACGTCAGCCGTCACGGCCGCTCCGGCCACCTCCCCGGTGTCCGCGTCCACCCCGCTCGGCAGGTCCACCGCGACGACCACCGCGCCCGCCGGGATCCGCTCCACCAGCGCGGCCGCGGCCGGCCGCAGTGCGCCCCGGCCACCGATGCCGACCAGCCCGTCGAGCACCAGGTCGGCCCGGTCCGGCAGTTCCCCGGCGAGGTGCCCCCCGGCGGCCCGCAGCGCGGCCAGTCCGCCCGCGTGCACCCGGGCCGGATCCATCGCGACCGCCGTCACCCCGGCTCCGCGCCGGGCCAGCCGCGCGCCCGCGTAGAGGGTGTCGCCGCCGTTGTCGCCCGGGCCGACCAGCAGCAGCACGCGGGCCCCGTACACGCGGGGCAGCAACCGCGCGCAGACGGCGGCCAGTCCGGCCGCCGCCCGCTGCATCAGGGTGCCTTCGGGCAGCCGGGCCATCAGCTCGCGCTCGGCGGCCCGTACGGTCTCCACGCTGTAAGCAGTACGCATGCCGACAGCCTGCCCCAAGGAGGCCCTACCCCTCGGCGATCACCACGGCGGAGGCGATGCCCGCGTCGTGGCTGAGGGAGATGTGCCAGGACTTCACGCCCAGTTCCCGCGCCCGCGCCCGCACCGTTCCCGACACCCGCAGCCGCGGCTGTCCGGTGTCCTCGACGTACACCTCGGCGTCGGTCCACAGCAGCCCGCCGGGCGCGCCGAGCGCCTTGGCCAGCGCCTCCTTGGCGGCGAACCGGGCGGCGAGCGAGGCGGTCCCGCGCCGCTCACCGCCCGGCAGGGTGAGCTCCGAGTCGAGGAACAACCGCCCGGCCAGGCCCGGCGTGCGCTCCAGCGCCGCGCCGAACCGCTCGATCTCCGCCACATCGATCCCGACGCCGATAATCACAGACAACAGCTCCAGCTACGCCAGCTACTCCACCGTCACGACTGTGGTCCATTGTCGGTGACCCGTTCCGTCCGCCGCGCTCACTCCACCGTCACCGACTTGGCGAGGTTGCGCGGCTGGTCCACCTCGTTGCCCCGCGCCGTCGCCAGCTCGCACGCGAACACCTGCAGCGGCACGGTGGCCACCAGCGGCTGGAGCAGGGTCGGGGTGGCCGGGACGCGGATGAGGTGGTCGGCGTACGGGACCACCGCCTCGTCCCCCTCCTCGGCGATCACGATGGTCCGCGCCCCGCGCGCCCGGATCTCCTGGATGTTGGACACGATCTTGTCGTGCAGCACCGAGCGCCCGCGCGGCGACGGTACGACGACCACGACCGGCAGGTCCTTCTCGATGAGCGCGATCGGCCCGTGCTTGAGCTCGCCCGCCGCGAAGCCCTCGGCGTGCATGTACGCCAGCTCCTTGAGCTTGAGCGCACCCTCCAGCGCCACCGGGTAGCCGACGTGCCGCCCCAGGAACAGCACGGTGTTCTTGTCGGCGAGCGACCGCGCCAGCTCGCGTACCGGCTCCATGGTCTCCAGTACGGTTTCCACCGCCGCGGCGATGTCCGTCAGCTCCCGGATCACGGACCGGATCTCGTCGCCCCACTTCGTGCCCCGGACCTGCCCGAGGTAGAGGGCGACCAGGTAGCAGGCCACGAGCTGCGTCAGGAACGCCTTGGTCGAGGCGACGGCAACCTCGGGTCCGGCGTGCGTGTACAGCACCGCGTCCGACTCGCGCGGGATCGTCGAGCCGTTCGTGTTGCAGACGGCCAGCACCTTGGCACCCTGTTCGCGCGCGTGGCGCAGCGCCATCAGGGTGTCCATCGTCTCGCCGGACTGCGAGATCGCGATCACCAGCGTCCGCTGGTCCAGGATCGGGTCGCGGTAGCGGAACTCGCTGGCCAGCTCCGTCTCGCACGGGATGCGGGTCCAGTGTTCGATGGCCAGCTTCGCGATCATGCCGGCGTGGTACGCCGTACCGCACGCCACGATCACGACCTTGTCGACCTCGCGCAGCACCGAATCGGGGATGCGGACCTCGTCGAGGGTCAGCAGGCCGTTCGCGTCGATCCGGCCCAGGAGGGTGTCGGCGACGGCCTTCGGCTGCTCGGCGATCTCCTTGAGCATGAAGTAGTCGTAGCCCCCCTTCTCGGCGGCCGAGGCGTCCCAGTCCACGTGGTACGCCCGCACGCTCGCGGCCGTGCCGTCGAAGTTGGTCACCGTGACTCCGTCGCGGCGCAGCTCGACGACCTGGTCCTGCCCCAGCTCGATCGCGGCCCGGGTGTGCGCGATGAAGGCGGCCACGTCCGAGGCGAGGAAGTTCTCGCCCTCTCCGACGCCCACCACGAGCGGCGAGTTCCGGCGCGCGCCGACCACCACGTCCGGCGCGTCGGCGTGCACGGCGACCAGGGTGAAGGCCCCGTCG
Source organism: Streptomyces sp. NPDC006450 (assembly GCF_040612195.1). Taxonomy (NCBI): domain Bacteria; kingdom Bacillati; phylum Actinomycetota; class Actinomycetes; order Kitasatosporales; family Streptomycetaceae; genus Streptomyces; species Streptomyces sp. NPDC006450. The sequence goes on from NZ_JBEXPT010000003.1 coordinate 59,360, forward strand.
AGGCGCCGGCACACCTGCCGCATCGCCTCCGCCAGGTCCCCACCCGCGTCCGCGAACCGCTCGGCCAGCAGGTGCGCCACGACCTCGGTGTCCGTCTCGGACTCCAGCCGGTGCCCGCGCTCGGCGAGTTCGGCCCGCAGCGCGGCGAAGTTCTCGATGATCCCGTTGTGCACGACGGCCACGCGCCCCGAATTGTCGAGGTGCGGGTGGGCATTGACGTCGGTGGGCCCCCCATGGGTGGCCCACCGCGTGTGTCCGACCCCTGTGGAACCGGCCGGCAGCGGGTGCCCGACCAGCTCCTTCTCCAGATTGACCAGCTTGCCGGCCTTCTTGACGGCGGCGAGTTCCCCGTCGGCGAGCACGGCGACACCCGCCGAGTCGTAGCCGCGGTACTCCAGCCGCTTGAGTCCGGCAATGACCACATCGAGCGCCGACTGCGCTCCCACGTAACCCACGATTCCGCACATAAGCCGCAGGGTACGCCGTAGTTGGCGCCACGCCCGGTACCTGAACCGGACGAAAAACCCCGCCCCGGCGCGTGCGCCGGGGCGGGGTGGATTCCCGTGTGAACGGGTGTGCCGGACGAGCCGTCAGCCGAGCTTCTTCAGCTGCGCCGCGACGACGGCCTTCGGCTGCTCGGCGGTGCCGGCCAGGCTGATGGCGGAGAAGGTGACGAGGGAGTTGCCCTTGCGCACGACCACGAGCTCCGTGGTGGCCTTGTCCCCCGCGTCATCCAGCTCGATGGAGTAGGCGAGCGCCTCGTCCCCGGCGGTCACGGGGGCGGCGGGGGTCACCTTGCTGATCTTGCCCGGCTCGCCGCCCATCTGGACGCCGAACCCGCCGGCGCAGTCCGTGCCCGCGCTCTTGAGGGCGGCGAAGGCCTCCTCCGCACCCTTGCCGTCGTACGAGGACAGGGCGACGGCCGTGACGGTCGACCCGAGGGCCTCCAGCCCCGCCTTCGCCTTCTCCGCCTCGCTCGCGTCCGGGCTCGCGCCCTTCGGCTTGGCCACGCCCTTGATCCGCGCGGTTCCCGCGGCGGTGCCGACCGGGGCCATGGACTGCGCCTTGACCAGCGGGAGGCACGCGGGCTTGTCGCTGGCGACCTCCGCGCCGGCCTTGACCTCCTCCGCGGTGGCCGGCTTGAGGACGTGGTCCGGCAGGTCGGCCTGGGCCACGAGCAGCGGGCCGAGCTCGGCGTCCGTCTTGCCCTTGGCCGCCGCGATCACCGGGGTGGTGGCGCCCGGCTCGCTGTCGGACTTCCCGTCCGCCGTGTCGGACGAGCCGCCGCACGCGGTCACGAGCAGCGCCAGGGACACGGCCGAGGCGGACAGGACGGTGCGGCGGACGAATGCGTTGCGCATGGTGATGCTTCCCCCCACAGGAAAAGTTCGACGGAACACGGCAGCGCGGGCTGCGGTGATCAACACCGTACGGGCCTCCGCGCCCGACCGCCGCCGCTCCGTACGCTCGGCGCTCATCGTGATGCCGACGAGACCCCAAGGGCCTCCAATCGAGACCGTCGCCCGTACAACCCACCCACCCCGGGCCATAAGACACCACTCCACGTGACCGACCACACCACCCACGGCGGCCCGTCACCCGTGACAATGGCCGTGTGATCTCTTCGCCGCCACGAAGCACGCCGGACCGCGCAACGGAGCGCCCCGACGCATCGGAGCAACCGACGCAGACCCCCGAGCACGCCGCGCACCCCACGCGCCGCCGGGGCCACGAGGCCTCTCCGTACGTGGACCTCAGCCGTGCCGAGTGGAGCGCCCTGCGCGAGCGCACCCCGCTCCCGCTGACGGCCGACGAGGTCGAGCGGCTGCGCGGACTGGGCGATGTCATCGACCTCGACGAGGTCCGCGACGTCTACCTGCCGCTCTCCCGCCTGCTGAACCTGTACGTCGGCGCCACCAGCAACCTGCGCGGCACCCTCAACACCTTCCTCGGCGACGCGGGCAACGGCCACGGCGCCCAGCAGGGCACCCCCTTCGTCATAGGGGTCGCCGGCTCGGTCGCCGTGGGCAAGTCCACCGTGGCCCGTCTCCTCCAGGCCCTGCTGGCCCGCTGGCCGGAGCACCCGCGCGTGGAGCTGGTCACCACCGACGGCTTCCTGTACCCGATGAAGGAGCTGGAGCGGCGCGGTCTGACCGCCCGCAAGGGCTTCCCGGAGTCCTACGACCGCCGGGCGCTGACCCGCTTCGTCGCCGACATCAAGGCGGGCAAGGACGAGGTCACGGCCCCGGTCTACTCCCACCTGATCTACGACATCGTCCCCGACGAGCGGCTGGTCGTACGCCGGCCCGACATCCTGATCGTCGAGGGGCTCAACGTCCTGCAGCCCGCCATGCCCGGCAAGGACGGCCGCACCCGGGTCGGCCTCGCCGACTACTTCGACTTCAGCGTGTACGTGGACGCCCGCCCCGAGGACATCGAGCGCTGGTACCTCAACCGGTTCCGCAAGCTGCGCGAGACGGCGTTCCAGAACCCCTTCTCCTACTTCCGCAAGTACACGCAGGTCTCCGAGGAGGAGGCGCTGGAGTACGCGCAGACGATGTGGCGGACCATCAACAAGCCCAACCTGCTGGAGAACGTGGCCCCGACCCGCGGCCGGGCCACCCTCGTCGTCCGCAAGGGCCCGGACCACAAGGTGCAGAAGCTCAGCCTGCGCAAGCTCTGAACGCCGCCGGAAGCTAGGGTGCGGCCATGCTGCATCTACGGATGATCATTCCGGCGGACCGGACGGACGCCGTGGTCCGGATCGTCGAAGGGACGGTCGGCACCACCCATCTGGCGGTGCTGCCCGGCGCCGCCCGCATCCCCCCGGGCGACATCGTGCTGTGCGACGTCGCGCGCGAGGCGGGCGACGAGCTCCTGTACGAGCTCCGGAAGCTCGACATCGAGAAGGACGGCTCGATCGCGGTCGAGGACATCGACCTCTCCCTCTCGGACCGCGCCGACCGGGCCGAGGACGAAGCGCCGGGCGAGGCCGCCGACGCCGTCCTGTGGGAGCAGCTGAGCGAGGCGACCCACGAGGAGTCCACCCTCACCCTCACCTACGGCGCCTTCATGATCGTCGCGACGATGATCGCGGCCTGCGGTGTGGTCCTCGACAACGCCATCCTCATCGTGGGCGCCATGGCGGTCGGCCCGGAGTTCGGACCGCTCGCCGGGGTCTGCACGGCCGTGGTGCAGCGCGCTCGCAGGCCGGCCGCCCGCTCCCTGTTCGCCCTGCTGGTGGGCTTCGCCGCCGCGATCGTCGCGACCACCGTCTTCAGCCTGTTCATGGACGCGATAGGCCTGTTCCAGCCGGGAGCGCTGGACAGGCCCCGGCCCAACACCAGCTTCATCTGGCAGCCGGACCTGTTCTCGTTCGTCGTGGCGCTGCTCGCCGGCGTGGCCGGGGTGCTCTCCCTGACCTCGGCGAAGTCCGGCGCACTGGTCGGCGTCGCGATCTCGGTGACCACGATCCCGGCGGCCGCCAACGCGGCCGTGGCCCTCAGCTACGGCGAGTTGGCACAGATGTGGGGCTCGATGGAGCAGCTGCTGCTGAACCTCTTCGGCATCGTGCTGGCCGGCGTCCTGACCCTGGTCTGCCAGAAGCTCCTGTGGCGCACCCAGCGCGGCCGCTGGCGGCGGCACCCGGCCAAGGCCTGAGCCCCGGCAACGGCAGCGGCCCCGCGCTACGAGGCTTCGTAGCGCGGGGCCGCTGTCGTCACGGGAGGGCGGGCTCTAGCCGAGCGCCGACTTCACGACGTCCGCGAGGCGCCCCGCGACCGAGCGGGCCTGCTCGATGTCGGCGGCCTCCACCATGACCCGTACGAGGGGCTCCGTGCCCGACGGACGCAGCAGTACGCGCCCGGTCGTGCCGAGTTCCCGCTCCGCGTCGGCGACGGCCGCGGCCAGCTCGCCCGAGGTGGTGACCCGCGACTTGTCCACGTCGGGGACGTTGACCAGCACCTGCGGGAGCCGCGTCATGACCCCGGTCAGTTCGGCCAGCGACTTGCCGGTGGCCGCGATCCGCGCCGCCAGCATGAGGCCGGTCAGGGTGCCGTCACCGGTCGTGGCGTGGTCGAGGATGATCACGTGGCCGGACTGCTCGCCGCCCAGCGCGTACCCGTGCTCCTTCATCGACTCCAGGACGTACCGGTCGCCGACGCCCGTCTGCACGACCTGGATGCCCTCGGACTCCATGGCCAGCTTGAAGCCCAGGTTCGACATCACGGTGGCGACGACGGTGTCCTCGCGCAGGTGCCCGGACTCGCGCATCGCCAGCGCGAGCACCGCGAGGATCTGGTCCCCGTCGACCTCCTCGCCGTTCGCGTCCACGGCGAGGCAGCGGTCGGCGTCCCCGTCGTGCGCGATGCCGAGGTGGGCGCCGTGCTCGACGACGGCCTGCTTCAGCAGGCCGAGGTGGGTGGAGCCGCAGCCGTCGTTGATGTTCAGACCGTCGGGCTCGGCACCGATGGTGACGATCTCCGCGCCGGCCCGGGTGAAGGCCTCGGGCGAGACGTATGCGGCCGCGCCGTGCGCCTCGTCGAGGACGACCTTGAGGCCGTCGAGACGGTTGGGCAGGACACCCATGAGGTGGGCGACGTACTTGTCGAAGCCCTCGGTGTAGTCGGAGACGCGGCCGACACCGGAGCCCGTCGGGCGGTCCCAGGGAGCGCCCGTGCGGTGGTCCTCGTAGACCGACTCGATCCGGTCCTCCAGCTCGTCGGCGAGCTTGTGACCGCCGCGCGCGAAGAACTTGATGCCGTTGTCGGGCATGGCGTTGTGGCTGGCCGAGAGCATGACGCCGAGGTCGGCGCCCAGCGCCCCGGTGAGATACGCCACCGCCGGGGTGGGCAGCACACCGACGCGCAGGACGTCCACGCCCGCGCTCGCGAGGCCGGCGACGACCGCGGCCTCCAGGAACTCGCCCGAGGCCCGCGGGTCCCGGCCGACCACCGCGGTGGCCCGGTGACCGGCGAAGGTGCCGGCCTCGGCCAGTACGTGCGCGGCCGCCACGGAGAGGCCGAGCGCGAGCTCGGCCGTCAGATCCGCGTTGGCGACGCCTCGTACACCGTCCGTCCCGAAGAGTCGTCCCACTGTTGTCCTCCCGAGTTCACACTTCGCTATGAGCAATTGTGGCTATGAGCAGTTGTGCCAATTATTTGCCGCTTTTGGCGGTAAACGAACCGCCCCGGCAGCACACAGAGTGCTGCCGGGGCGGATTCGTGCTGAACAGCAGGCGAGATTAACGCTTGCTGTACTGCGGAGCCTTACGGGCCTTCTTGAGACCGGCCTTCTTGCGCTCGACCGCACGGTCGTCGCGGGAGAGGAAGCCGGCCTTCTTCAGCGCCGGGCGGTTGTTGTCCACGTCCGCCTCGTTCAGCGCACGGGCCACACCGAGGCGCAGGGCGCCGGCCTGGCCGGACACGCCGCCACCCGAGATGCGGGCGATGACGTCGTAGCGGTTGTCGAGCTCGAGCAGCTTGAACGGCTCGTTGACTTCCTGCTGGTGCACCTTGTTGGGGAAGTAGTCCTCAAGGGTGCGACCGTTGATCTTCCACTTGCCGGTGCCCGGAACGATCCGGACGCGGGCGATGGCGTTCTTGCGACGGCCCAGGCCGGCGGCCGGCTGGGGGTCGCCGAAGCGGCCGGCAAGGGACTCGGAGGTGTAGTCGCCCTCAACGGCTTCCACAGACTCGGTGGTGTACTCCTCGACGTTGCCCTCGAACTCTTCGACGGGGGTCGTCTCGGCGGTGGTCTCGGCCACGATGCTCCTCAGAAGTTTCTTGTCTTAGGGGGTGTGGTGGCCGGAACTACTGCGCGACCTGGGTGATCTCGAACGGCACCGGCTGCTGAGCAGCGTGGGGGTGCACATCGCCCGAGTAGACCTTCAGCTTCGAGAGCATCTGACGGCCCAGGGTGTTCTTGGGGATCATGCCCTTGATGGCCTTCTCGACGGCCTTCTCCGGGTTGTTCGCCAGGAGGTCGTCGTAGCGGACCGAACGCAGACCACCCGGGAAACCGGAGTGGCGGTACGCCATCTTCTGGGTCGCCTTGTTGCCGGACAGGTGAACCTTGTCGGCGTTGATGATGATGACGAAGTCGCCCATGTCCATGTGGGGGGCGTAAGTCGGCTTGTGCTTACCCCGCAGGAGGGTAGCGGCCTGGGTCGCCAGACGGCCGAGGACAACGTCCTGGGCGTCGATGACGTGCCACTGGCGCGAGATGTCGCCGGGCTTGGGGCTGAACGTACGCACGCGTATGCCTTCGCTTCTTCAGTGGTGGGTCATCCCCGGGGGGTGAGCCCGAGGGACGGGTCCTGACATGGGTCACCACGGACGATCACGACAGCCCTGGTTCACATCGGAGACGCAACCCGTGTGTACCGCTGGTCATCGGCCCGGTGGACCGGCGTAAGGCAAATTCACGTGAGAATGAGCAAGCCAATACGCATAACGAACCAGCAGGGTACCCCTGAAGACCTGGAAGGGTCAAAACGCGGTCCGCGATCCCGTCTCGACGGGGGACGCGGCGCACTCCGGTTCGGTCCTGGGTGGGGACCCCGTAGTTGTTACGGGTTCCAGAGTAACCCGGATCGGGCGCAGTGCCCGACGCGCCAGCAGTCCGGCGAGCGCGCACAGGGTCACCATGTCCCGGAATGCCCGCCTCTTGGCCTCGAACTCCGAGGGCCACGGAATGCCGGCCGTCTGCGGCACCAGGGCCACCCAGAACCAGGGCGAGCGCGGCATCGAGCCCGCCCGCACCGCCGATGCCAGCAGCAGCGGGAGCACCACGATCAGGTAGTGGTCGAAGGAGGGCCGCGACACCAGGAACGCGGCGAGCATCACCATGCAGGCCGTCTCCACCAGCCTCAGCTCGCCCGCGTCGCCGTCCACCGCGACCGGCCGCCGCCACCGCCGCCAGGTCGCCCACAGCCCGCACCCGGCCCCCGCGAAGGCCAGCGCCACCGCCAGCGGCTCGGGCACCCCCAGCCGGGGCAGCGCCGCGATCGGGGAGGCGTCCCAGGGCAGCGCGTAGGAGTCCTGGCCCTGCAGCAGGAACGGCAGGGTCTTGGTGAAGAACAGCGTCGGGTGCGGCATCATCAGCGCCCCCACCAGCGACAGCCCCACCGGTACGCCCACCGCCAGGGCCAGCCCCCGCCACTGCCGTGCCAGCAGGAAGAGCAGCCCGATCGGCACCAGCATCGGCTTGCACGCGATGGCGAGCCCCACCACCAGCCCGGCCGCGGCCCAGTGCTTGCGGTGCGCCAGCAGCAGCGCCACCGGCAGGGCGGCGGCCGAGATGGCCGTCCAGTTACCGATCAGCACGAGGTTGATGTACGGCTTGTAGGCCAGCGCGAACAGCCCGAAACCGCCGACCGCGAGCCGCGAGCGCACCGGTACGCCGAACAGCCGCAGCGAGGCCCACCAGCCGAGGCCGACGAGCCCGGTCATCCCGAGCGGCAGCACGCAGCGCAGCAGCGGCGTCGGCAGCAGGGCCTCGGGAATGGCCATGATCACGGCGCTGGGCAGGTAGAGGAACCGCTTGTCCTCGTACGGCGACACCCCGGCGAGCAGGGCGTCCGCGGCCTTGACCACGAAGGCGTTGTCCGAGCCCCAGTTCACCCGCAGGCTCGCCGCGACCGCCACCGACAGCAGGATCACCAGGCCCACGAACCGCCAGGACCGGGGGGCCGGGCGCAGCAGCCAGGCCACCCCCCGGTCCCAGGAGGACGGGCTGTCCCACTTCATGACCCAGACACTCGGCCGCAGCCCCACAACGAAGTCCCCTCGACCCAAGCCGGGGGCGGTCTCCCCCTAGCGCTTCCGCTCGACCCTACGTTCGTCCCAGACGGGCTCCGTAGTCTCTCGCACAACACCGTCTGAACCGAAGACCAGGTAGCGGTCAAATGTGCGGGCGAACCACCGGTCGTGCGTGACGCACAGCACAGTGCCCTCGTAGGCCTCCAGCCCGTCCTGCAGCGCTTCCGCCGACTCCAGGTCGAGGTTGTCCGTGGGCTCGTCGAGCAGCAGCGCCGTGGTCCCCGCCAGCTCCAGCAGCAGGATCTGGAACCGTGCCTGCTGGCCGCCCGAGAGCTTCTCGAAGGGCTGCTCGGCCTGGCGCTCCAGCTCGTAGCGGCGCAGGGCGCCCATCGCCGCGCCGAGCGGCTTCGCCGCCTCCGTCCACAGGATGTCGACGAGGGTGCGGCCGAACAGCTCCGGGTGGGCGTGGGTCTGCGCGAAGTGGCCGGGGACCACGCGGGCGCCGAGCTTCCACGTACCCGTGTGCTTGACCTCCTCCCCCGCCATCAGCCGCAGGAAGTGGGACTTCCCGGAGCCGTTGGAGCCGAGGACCGCGACCCGCTCGCCGTAGAAGACCTCCAGCGAGAAGGGCTTCATCAGCCCGGTCAGCTCCAGGTTCTCGACGGTGAGCGCGCGCACGCCCGTGCGCCCGCCCTTGAGCCGCATCCGGATGTCCTGCTCGCGCGGCGGCTCCGGCGGCGGGCCGGCCTCCTCGAACTTCTGGAAGCGGGTCTGCATCGCGCGGTAGCGGGACGCCATGTCCGGGCTGCTCGCGGCCTGGTTCCGCAGCCGCAGCACCAGCGCGCGCAGCCGGGCGTGCTCCTCGTCCCAGCGCCGCTTGAGCTCCTCGAAGCGCGCGAAGCGCTCCTTGCGGGCGTCGTGGAAGGTGGCGAAGCCCGAGCCGTGCACCCACACGTCCGAGCCCGTCGGGCTCGCCTCCAGGCTGATGATCTTCTCGGCCGCCTGGGTGAGCAGCTCCCGGTCGTGGCTGACGAAGAGCACCGTCTTGCGGGTGGCCTCCAGCTGCTCCTCCAGCCACCGCTTGCCCGGGACGTCCAGGTAGTTGTCCGGCTCGTCGAGCAGCAGCACCTCGTCCGGCCCGCGCAGCAGCGCCTCCAGCACGAGCCGCTTCTGCTCACCGCCCGAGAGCGTGCGCACCTCGCGGAACTGCGCCGCGTCGTACGGGATGTCCAGCGCGGCCATCGTGCAGACGTCCCACAGCGTCTCCGCCTCGTACCCCTGCACGTCGGCCCAGTCGCTGAGCGCCTGGGCGTACGCCATCTGGGCGGCCTCGTCGTCCACCGTCAGGATCAGCTGCTCGGCGCGGTCGACCGCCTTGGCGGCCTCCCGGATCCGCGGCTGGGCCACCGAGACCAGCAGGTCCCGTACGGTCGTCTCGTCGCGGACCGAGCCCACGAACTGCGACATCACGCCCAGCCCGCCGCTCACGACGACCGATCCGCCGTGCGGCTGGAGCTCGCCGGAGATCATCTTCAGCAGTGTGGTCTTGCCGGCCCCGTTCGCCCCGACCAGGGCGACGACCGACCCCTCCCCCACCCGGAAGGAGACGTCGGGGAGCAGGACCCGCCCGTCGGGAAGGTAGTACTCCAGGTGGCTGGCTTCGAGATGTCCCATGCCGCGCATTGTCCAGGTCCGGCGCCGATCCGCCCAAACTGATTAACAGCAGCCGGCGCCGGGGAGCGTCCGCAGGTTCCGCGCTTCCTTGCTGCGGGCGGCCAGCAGCTCGTCGGCCGGGTAGCCGACCTCCTCCAGGGTCAGCCCGTGCGGCTTGACCACGTGCACCGAGGAGTCCCGTACGGCCGCGGCCAGCACCTTCCCCGGCCAGTCGGTCGTCCGGTGGCCGTCGCCGACGTGCAGCAGGGCGCCGACCAGCGAGCGCACCATGTTGTGGCAGAAGGCGTCGGCGCGGACGGTCGCGGTGATGATCCCCTCCGCGTCCCGCTCCCAGCTGAGCTGCTGGAGCGTACGGATCGTCGTGGCCCCCTCGCGCTTCTTGCAGTACGCGGCGAAGTCGTGCTCCCCGACCAGGGCGGCAGCGGCCTCGTTCATGGCGTCCACGTCGAGCGGCCACTGGTACCAGAGCACGTGCCCCCGGCGCAGCGGGTCCACGCCGGCCTGGTGGTCGCCCACGCGGTAGGCGTAGCGCCGCCAGATCGCGGAGAACCGCGCGTTGAAGCCGGCGGGGGCCTCGGCGGCCTTCCACACCCGTACGTCGTGCGGCAGCCGACCGGCGAGGCGGCGCAGCAGCTTGTCCTGGTGCTCGGCCCACACCTCGTCGCGCACGTCGAACTGCGCGACCTGTCCGCGCGCGTGCACGCCCGCGTCGGTCCGGCCGGCCACGGTCAGCTCCACCGGGTCGGGCAGCCGCATCACGGTCTGCAGGGCCGACTCCAGCTCTCCCTGGACGGTCCGCAGCACGCGCTGCTTCGCCCAGCCGGAGAAGTCCTTGCCGTCGTAGCTCAGGTCCAGCCTGACCCGGACGTGTCCGGGCTCCACCTCGTCACTCACGTGACAGATCCTCTCAGACATGCGAAAACGCCAGGAAAGCACCAAGAAACACAGAACGGGCCCGCCCCGGTAAGGGGGCGGGCCCGTTCAGAGCCGATCAAGCGAGCTCGATCCCGAAACGGGATCAGGCCTCCTTGGTCTCCTCGGCGGGGGTCTCGACAGCCTCCGCCTCCTTGACCGCGCGCTTGGTGGCGGCCTCGGCCTCACCAGTGGCCTGCTGGGCGACCGTAAGGGCCTCGACCAGCTCGATCACGGCCATCGGGGCGTTGTCGCCACGACGGTTGCCGATCTTGGTGATGCGCGTGTAACCACCGGGGCGGTTCTCGTAGCGCGGGGCGATCTCGGTGAACAGCGTGTGCACGATGCTCTTGTCCGTGATCGTCTGCAGCACCAGGCGACGGTTGTGGATGTCGCCCTTCTTGGCCTTGGTCACCAGACGCTCGGCGTAGGGACGCAGGCGACGGGCCTTGGCCTCGGTGGTGGTGATGCGGCCGTGCTCGAAGAGCGCCTTCGCGAGGTTCGCGAGGAGGTGCTTCTCGTGCGCGGCGCTGCCGCCCAGACGGGCACCCTTTGCGGGACGCGGCATGGTCATACTCCTTCATATCTGCACCGGCCGTGTCAGGTACCGGTGTCAGTTCCCCCGGGGCGGATGCCGCGGGAAAGTTCTACGGGTGGTGCTTAGTACTGCTCGGTCTCGACGAAACCGGCGTCCGCGTCGTCGTCGGCGCCGAAGGCGTCGGCGGCGGCGGTCGGGTCGAATCCGGGCGGGCTGTCCTTGAGGGCCAGGCCCATGCCGGCCAGCTTCGCCTTGACCTCGTCGATCGACTTCGCACCGAAGTTGCGGATGTCGAGCAGGTCGGCCTCGGAGCGGGCGACGAGCTCACCCACGGAGTGGATGCCCTCGCGCTTGAGGCAGTTGTACGACCGAACGGTGAGCTCGAGCTCCTCGATCGGCAGCGCCAGATCGGCGGCCAGGGCCGCGTCCGTCGGCGAGGGGCCCATGTCGATGCCCTCGGCGTCGATGTTGAGCTCGCGCGCCAGACCGAACAGCTCGACCAGGGTCTTGCCGGCGGACGCCATGGCGTCGCGCGGGCGCATGGCCTGCTTGGTCTCGACGTCGACGATCAGCTTGTCGAAGTCGGTGCGCTGCTCGACTCGGGTCGCCTCGACCTTGTAGGTGACCTTGAGGACCGGGCTGTAGATGGAGTCGATCGGGATGCGACCGATCTCCTGGCCGAGCTGCTTGTTCTGGACGGCGGAGACGTAGCCGCGACCGCGCTCGACGGTCAGCTCCATCTCCAGCTTGCCCTTGCCGTTGAGCGTGGCGAGGACCAGGTCCGGGTTGTGCACCTCGACACCGGCCGGGGGCGCGATGTCGGCAGCGGTGACCAGGCCGGGACCCTGCTTGCGCAGGTACATCACGACCGGCTCGTCGTGCTCCGAGGAGACGACCAGCTGCTTGATGTTCAGGATGATGTCGGTGACGTCTTCCTTGACACCCGGCACGGTGGTGAACTCGTGCAGGACGCCGTCCACGCGGATGCTGGTGACAGCGGCACCCGGGATGGAGGACAGCAGGGTGCGGCGGAGCGAGTTGCCGAGGGTGTAGCCGAAGCCCGGCTCCAGCGGCTCGATCACGAACCGCGAGCGGTACTCGTCTACGACCTCTTCGGTCAGCGAGGGGCGCTGAGCGATAAGCATGTGGATTCCTTCATTCGTGGACGCCCACTATTTGACGCCCGACGGAGTGCAGCGTGCGCGCGAACGCGCAGCACTACGAACTACAAGGGTACGGGCGGTACGTCCCCCGCGAGGGGTTCGTACCGCCCGGACACTCAAAGACGCACAGGTGCGAAGCCTGAGCGCGCAGCGTCAGACGCGGCGGCGCTTCGGCGGACGGCAGCCGTTGTGCGGGGTGGGGGTGACGTCCTGGATCGAGCCGACCTCCAGGCCAGTGGCCTGCAGGGAGCGGATCGCGGTCTCGCGGCCGGAGCCGGGACCCTTGACGAAGACGTCGACCTTGCGCATGCCGTGCTCCTGCGCGCGACGGGCGGCCGACTCAGCGGCCATCTGCGCGGCGAAGGGGGTGGACTTGCGCGAGCCCTTGAAGCCGACGTGGCCGGCGGAGGCCCAGGAGATCACGTTGCCCGCGGGGTCCGTGATCGAAACGATGGTGTTGTTGAACGTGCTCTTGATGTGGGCGTGCCCATGAGCGACGTTCTTCTTTTCCTTGCGGCGCACCTTCTTGGCAGCGCCCTGACGACCCTTGGGGGGCATCTAAATCTCCTACGGGAGGTGGTCGGTCCTACAGCGCAAGACCGCTGAACAGGACTACTTCTTGCCCGGCTTCTTCTTACCGGCGATCGCGCGACGCGGACCCTTGCGGGTACGGGCGTTCGTGCTGGTGCGCTGACCGTGCACGGGCAGGCCACGACGGTGGCGAACACCCTGGTAGCACTGGATCTCGACCTTGCGGCGGATGTCGGCCTGGATCTCGCGGCGGAGGTCACCCTCGGTGCGGAGGTTGGCGTCCACGTACTCGCGGATCTTGACCAGGTCCTCTTCGGCCAGGTCACGAACGCGGGTGTCGGGGTTCACACCGGTGGCCGCAAGGATTTCCTTGGACCGGGTGCGACCGACACCGAAGACGTAGGTAAGTGCGATCTCCACACGCTTTTCGCGCGGGATGTCAACACCGGAAACGCGTGCCATTCAATGGCTCCTGTGTGTTCGGGGGTCTTCCGCAGAACCGAACCCCGACCGCCGACCACACCTGTTGGGTGGTGGTACGCCCGGGTCCCCGGCCCCCGCCGGAGGTGCCGCCGGTCCTGGTCAGGACTGGGCGGGTTCTGCGTATGTACGTTTTCTTACGTCGCGCGAAGAACTGCGTAGTGCAGGTCGGTCGGCGTGCGTCAGCCCTGGCGCTGCTTGTGGCGCAGGTTGTCGCAGATGACCATGACCCGACCGTGACGGCGGATCACCTTGCACTTGTCGCAGATCTTCTTGACGCTCGGCTTGACCTTCATGTTGGTGAGGTTCTCCGGGTCAGTGCCACCACCCGCACGTCAGGACAGGACGTCCGGACGGGGATGAAGACAAGATCTACTTGTATCGGTAGACGATCCGGCCACGCGTCAGGTCGTACGGAGAGAGCTCCACGACAACCCGGTCATCAGGAAGGATGCGGATGTAGTGCATGCGCATCTTGCCGCTGATGTGCGCGAGGACCTTGTGACCGTTCTGGAGTTCCACCTTGAACATCGCGTTCGGGAGGGACTCGATCACGGTGCCCTCGATTTCGATGGCACCTTGCTTCTTGGCCACGCTTCGCCTTTCGAATCGGCTACCTTGATCAGCTCCCCGCTTCGCATGAGGACATGCGGGTGCAAAGGAGCCGACGAGTCAGTCTACGTCAGGGCCCACTGAAAGACGAATCCGGAAAGTGTGCCCTACAGGATAGATCATCAATCCTGCCCATACCGGTCGGCCCAGCCGGGCCCACCCGGCTCAGCCCAGCGGGTCGGGCGCGGTCGCCACGCCGTACTCCGCCAGCTTCGCCTTGCCGCAGTCCGGGGAGGTGAGGACGATCGGTCCCTCCTCGGTCAGGGCGATGGAGTGCTCCCAGTGCGAGGACCAGGTGCCGTCCGTGGTGATGACCGTCCAGTCGTCCGCCAGGACCTCCGTCTGGGCGGTGCCCAGGGAGACCATCGGCTCGATCGCCAGGCACAGGCCCGGGACGAGCTTGATGCCCTTGCCCCGCTTGCGCGAGACGTAGTTCAGCAGGTGCGGGTCCATGTGCATCTCGGAACCGATGCCGTGGCCGCCGTAGTCCTCGATGATCCCGAACTTGCCGAGGCTGTGCTCACCGGTGGTCGGACGCGGCTGCCGCTTGATGTACGTCTCGATCGCCTTCGAGATGTCCACGAGGCGGTTGCCGAGCTTCATGGCGGCGATCCCGGCCCACATGGACTCCTCGGTCACCCGGGAGAGCTCCACGAGCTCAGGGGCGTGCCCAGAGCCCACGAAGGCCGTGTACGCGGCGTCGCCGTGCCAGCCGTCGACGATCGCGCCGGCGTCGATCGAGATGATGTCGCCGTCCTTGAGGACCGTCTTGTCGTCGGGGATGCCGTGGACCACGACCTCGTTGACCGAGGTGCAGATGGTCGCGGGGAACCCGCCGTACCCGAGGAAGTTCGACTTGGCGCCGGCGTCCGCGATGACCTTGCGGGCCACCATGTCCAGATCCCGTGTCGTGGCGCCCGGCACCGCCGCCTCACGGGTCGCCGCGTGGATCGCAGCGACGACCAGCCCCGCCTCACGCATCTTCGCGATCTGCTCGGGGGTCTTGATCTGGACCATGACGTACCTGCCACCTTCGGATTCGGGTCTTTCAACAGTACGGCCGCGGCGTCCTGGGGACACCGCGGCCGTGGCTGCACTAACGGATGACGCTGTACTGCGGATGACTACTTCTTCAGGGCGTCCATCGCGCGCTGCGTGACGTCCTTGACCTCACCCAGGGCCGGGATCGTCGACACGAGGCCCTGGGCCTTGTAGTAGTCGATGATCGGCTCGGTCTGGGTGTGGTAGACGTCCAGGCGGTTGCGGACCGCCTCCTCGGACTGGTCCTCACGCACGTACAGCTCGCCGCCGCAGATGTCGCAGACACCCTCGACCTTGGGCGGCTGGTACGCCACGTGGAAGACGTGCCCGCCGTCGTTGCGGCAGGTGCGCCGGCCGGCGAGGCGCTTGACGACCTCGTCCTCCTCGACCTCCAGGTCGAGGACGGCGTCGAGGTTCATGCCTTCGGCCTTCAGCATCACGTCGAGCGCCTCCGCCTGGGAGACGTTGCGAGGGAACCCGTCGAGCAGGAAGCCGCCGGCGGCGTCCTCCTGCTCCATGCGGTCCTTCGCCATGCCGATGGTGATCTCGTCCGGGACGAGGTCGCCCGCGTCCATGAACGCCTTCGCGCGACGGCCGAGCTCGGTGCCCTGGCTGATGTTGGCCCGGAACAGGTCGCCCGTGGAGATGTGCGGGATCGACAAGGTCTTGGCAAGGACAGTCGCCTGCGTTCCCTTGCCCGCACCGGGCGGGCCGACGAGGACGATTCGCATCAGCGGAGGAACCCTTCGTAATTACGCTGTTGGAGCTGGCTCTCGATCTGCTTCACGGTTTCCAGACCCACACCCACGATGATCAGGATGCTCGTCCCGCCGAACGGGAAGTTCTGGTTCGCTCCGAAGCCGGCCAACGCCATCGTCGGCACAAGAGCGATCAGACCCAGGTACAGCGACCCCGGCCAGGTGATCCGGTTGAGTACGTAACTCAGGTACTCGGCGGTAGGCCGACCGGCGCGGATGCCCGGAATGAACCCACCATACTTCTTCATGTTGTCTGCAACTTCCTCGGGGTTGAACGAGATCGCCACGTAGAAGAACGCGAAGAAAACGATCAGGAGGAAGTAGGTGGCGATGTAGTACGGGTGGTCGCCCTTGACGAAGTGCTTCTGGATCCAGGTGGCCCAGCCCGCGGTCGAGCCGCTGAACTGCACGACCAGCGCCGGGATGTACAGCAGCGACGAGGCGAAGATGACGGGGATGATGCCCGCCTGGTTCACCTTGAGCGGGATGTACGTCGAGGTACCGCCGTAGGCACGGCGGCCGATCATGCGCTTCGCGTACTGGACCGGGATCCGGCGCTGCGCCTGCTCGACGAAGACCACCAGGCCCACCATCGCGAGGCCGACCAGCATGACCACGCCGAACTCGACCCAGCCGTCCGCGATCTTGCCCTGCTCCTTGATGGCCCACAGGGATCCGATGAAGCCCGCGGCGATCGAGATGAACATCAGGATCGACATGCCGTTGCCGATGCCCCGGTCGGTGATGAGCTCACCGAGCCACATGACGACACAGGTGCCGGCGGTCATGGTGAGCACCATGACGACGGTCGTGAAGATCGACCGGTCCGGGACGATCTGACTGGCTACCGAGCAGTTCTGGAACAGGGCGCCGCTGCGGGCGGTGGCCACGAGGCCGGTGCCCTGCAGGATCGCGAGCGCGACCGTCAGATAGCGCGTGTACTGCGTGATCTTCGACGTGCCGGCCTGGCCCTCTTTCTTGAGGGTCTCCAGCTTCGGGATGACCACGGTCAGCAGCTGCAAGATGATGCTCGCCGTGATGTACGGCATGATGCCGAGCGCGAAGATCGTGATCTGCAGCAGCGCACCGCCACTGAACATGTTGACCAGCCCGAAGAGCCCGCCGTTCTGGCCGGACGCCTGTTCAACACAGATCTGGACGTTCGTATAGCTCACACCGGGTACGGGGACGTGGGACCCGAGCCGGAACAGCACGATGATGCCGAGCGTGAAGAGCAGTTTCTTGCGCAGGTCGGGCGTCTTGAACGCCCGGGCGAACGCGGTTAGCACGGTGCCTCCTGCGACCCCCGCGCTACTGCGTCAGAGGTGACGGTCTGAGGGATCGACGAATGTGTACAAGCAAAGGTGCAGGCCACCTTACCGGCGTCTGCACCTCCCATGGAACGACCGACCGGGGATGCCCCATATGTGAGGCATCCCCGGTCGGGTTTCTAGCTATTTGTCACTGAGTTCGTCTTAGACGAGCTCGGTCACAGTGCCACCAGCGGCGGCAATCTTCTCCTTGGCGGAGCCGGAGACGGCGTCAACCGAAACCTGCAGCGCCACGGAGATCTCGCCCTGGCCCAGGACCTTGACGAGGCTGTTCTTGCGAACCGCGCCCTTGGCGACCAGGTCGGCCACCGTGACCTCTCCACCCTCGGGGTAGAGAGCGCCGAGCTTGTCCAGGTTCACGACCTGGAACTCGGTGCGGAACGGGTTCTTGAAGCCCTTGAGCTTCGGCAGACGCATGTGGAGGGGCATCTGCCCACCCTCGAAGCGCTGCGGGATCTGGTAGCGGGCCTTCTGGCCCTTCGTACCACGACCGGCCGTCTTACCCTTGGACGCTTCACCACGACCGACACGGGTCTTCGCGGTCTTGGCGCCGGGGGCGGGACGGAGGTTGTGGGCCTTCAGCGGGCTGTTCTCAGCCATGTTAGTCAACCTCCTCAACCGTCACGAGGTGGCGGACGGTGTGAACCATTCCGCGGAACTCGGGGCGGTCCTCCTTGACGACGACGTCGTTCAGGCGCTTGAGCCCGAGCGAACGCAGCGTGTCGCGGTGGTTCTGCTTGCTGCCGATGTACGACTTGATCTGCGTGACCTTGAGGCGAGCCATTACGCACCCGCCCCAGCACGTGCACGGAGCAGAGCCGCGGGAGCGACGTCCTCGAGGGGCAGACCACGGCGAGCCGCGATCTCCTCGGGACGCTGCAGGCCCTTGAGGGCCGCCACGGTCGCGTGCACGATGTTGATCGCGTTGGAAGAACCAAGCGACTTCGACAGGATGTCGTGAACGCCGGCGCACTCCAGAACGGCGCGCACCGGGCCACCGGCGATAACACCGGTACCAGGGGCGGCCGGCTTCAGCAGCACGACGCCCGCGGCACGCTCACCCGTGATCGGGTGAGGGATGGTGCCCTGGATGCGCGGAACCTTGAAGAAGGACTTCTTGGCTTCCTCGACACCCTTGGCAATGGCCGCGGGAACTTCCTTGGCCTTGCCGTAACCGACACCTACAGTGCCGTCACCGTCGCCCACCACGACCAGCGCGGTGAAGCTGAAGCGGCGACCACCCTTGACAACCTTGGCGACGCGGTTGATCGCGACAACGCGCTCAACGTAAGCGGTCTTCTCGGCGGCAGGGCCACCGTCGCGACCCTTCCGGTCCCGCCGCTCGCCGCCACCGGCACCGCTTCCGCGGCGCTGGGGTCCAGCCATTGGATTACCTCTCTCTGTTACGTCCGTGAGTCCCGGAACCGGGGCTTAGAACTTCAGCCCGGCTTCGCGGGCGGCGTCAGCCAGAGCGGCAATGCGCCCGGCGTATCGGTTGCCACCGCGGTCGAACACGACGGTCTCGACACCCGCGGCCTTGGCACGCTCGGCGACGAGTGCGCCGACGGCCTGGGCCTGCGAGCTCTTGTCGCCTTCGCCACCACGGATCGAAGCGTCCAGGGTCGACGCCGACGCCAGGGTGTGACCCTGGAGGTCGTCGATGACCTGAGCAACGATGTTGCGGTTGGAACGCGTCACGACGAGGCGCGGACGCTCCGCCGTACCCGAGACGTTCTTGCGGATGCGGATGTGGCGGCGGGCCTTGGCGGCACGCTTGTACGCGTCGCCCTTGGCGATCTTTACACCGTATGCCATGGCTACTTACCAGCCTTTCCGACCTTGCGGCGGATGACTTCGCCGGCGTACTTGACACCCTTGGCCTTGTACGGGTCGGGCTTCCGCAGCTTGCGGATGTTGGCGGCGACCTCGCCGACCTTCTGCTTGTCGATGCCCTCGACCGTGAACTTGGTGGGCGACTCGACCTTGAAGGAGATGCCCTCGGGCGCCTCGATCAGGATCGGGTGGCTGTAGCCAAGCTGGAACTCCAGGTTGGAGCCCTTCGCGGCGACGCGGTAACCGACACCGCTGATCTCAAGAGCCTTGACGTAACCCGTGGTCACGCCGGTGATCATGTTCGCCACCAGCGTGCGGGACAGGCCGTGCAGGGCCTTGTTCTGACGCTCGTCGTTGGGGCGGGTGACGTTCAGAACGCCGTCCTCACCCTTGACGATCTCGATCGGCGCCTTGACGGTGAGCGCGAGGGAACCCTTGGGGCCCTTCACAGCCACAGCCTGGCCGTCGATGGTGACGTCCACACCGGCGGGAACCTGGATGGGGAGCTTGCCGATTCGCGACATTGCTTTTCCTCCGTTCCCGACTACCAGACGTAGGCGAGGACTTCCCCACCTACGCCCTTCTTGCCTGCCTGCTGGCCGGTGAGCAGACCGTGGGACGTGGAGATGATCGCCACGCCCAGGCCGCCGAGCACCTTCGGCAGGTTGGTGGACTTTGCGTACACACGCAGACCGGGCTTCGAGATCCGCTTGATGCCCGCAATGGAGCGCTCGCGGTTCGGGCCGAACTTCAGCTCGAGGACGAGGTTCTTGCCGACCTCGGCGTCCTCGACCTTCCAGCCGGTGATGAAACCCTCCTGCTTGAGGATTTCTGCGATGTGCGACTTGATCTTGCTGTGCGGCATCACGACGGAGTCGTGGTACGCCGAGTTAGCGTTACGCAGACGCGTGAGCATGTCTGCGATCGGGTCAGTCATGGTCATGAAGTGGCCTTCGGCCTCTCTCGCCGGGGTTTCCTGTATGCGCCATCCCTCTCCCCACTCAGTGGCGGGACGGGTGCGGTGCGGGGACCTACGGCGTAGTAAGTCGTTATGGGCGGCGGACGCCCAACCACACAAGCCTAAGGCATGCGCGGCCGGGCATCCGCCGACCAGATGCTTACCGAGAGTGCCTGGAAGTTCCCAAGTCCTTGCGGACGAGAGGGAATTACCAGGAGCTCTTGGTCACGCCCGGCAGCTCGCCACGGTGAGCCATCTCACGAAGGCAGACGCGGCACAGGCCGAACTTGCGGTACACGGAGTGGGGGCGACCGCAGCGCTGGCAGCGGGTGTACGCACGCACACCGAACTTGGGCTTGCGGGCAGCCTTCGCGATGAGAGCCTTCTTCGCCATCTCGCTTACGCCTCCTTGAAGGGGAAGCCGAGGTGACGAAGGAGGGCGCGGCCCTCATCGTCGTTGGTCGCCGTGGTGACCACGGTGATGTCCATACCCCGGGTACGGTCGATCTTGTCCTGGTCGATCTCGTGGAACATGACCTGCTCCGTGAGACCGAAGGTGTAGTTGCCACGGCCGTCGAACTGCTTCGGCGACAGACCACGGAAGTCACGGATACGCGGCAGCGCGAGCGACAGCGTACGGTCCAGGAACTCCCACATGCGGTCACCACGGAGGGTGACGTGGCAGCCGATCGGCTGACCCTCGCGCAGCTTGAACTGCGCGATGGACTTGCGGGCCTTCGTGACGGCCGGCTTCTGACCGGTGATCGTCGTCAGGTCCTTGATGGCGCCGTCGATCAGCTTGGAGTCGCGGGCGGCGTCGCCCACACCCATGTTGACCACGATCTTCACGAGGCCGGGGATCTGCATGACGTTCTCGTAGGAGAACTCTTCACGCAGCTTGCCCGCGATGTCCTCGCGGTACTTCGTCTTGAGACGCGGAGTGGTAGCCATCAGATGTCCTCACCCGTCCGCTTGGCAACGCGGATCTTGTTGCCCTCGTCGTCGAAGCGGAAACCGACGCGGGTAACGACCTTCTGGCCGTCCTTCTCCACAACCAGCTGAACGTTGCTGACGTGGATCGGCGCCTCGGTGATCACGATGCCACCGGTCTGCGAGCCACCAGCGGTCTGGCCGGCCTTGGTGTGCTTCTTGACCCGGTTGACACCCTCGACCAGGACGCGGTTCTCAGTAGGGATGGCCAGAATGACCTTGCCCTGCTTGCCCTTGTCCTTACCGGTGATGACCTGAACCAGGTCGCCCTTCTTGATCTTCATGCTTACAGCACCTCCGGCGCGAGCGAGATGATCTTCATGAACTTCTTCTCGCGCAGCTCACGGCCCACCGGGCCGAAGATACGGGTGCCGCGAGGGTCGCCGTCGTTCTTCAGAATGACGGCGGCGTTCTCGTCGAAGCGGATGTACGAGCCGTCCTGGCGGCGGCGTTCCTTCACGGTGCGAACGATGACCGCCTTGACGACGTCACCCTTCTTCACGTTGCCACCGGGGATCGCGTCCTTGACGGTGGCAACGATGACGTCACCGATGCCCGCGTAGCGGCGACCGGAACCACCGAGAACACGGATGCAAAGGATCTCCTTGGCACCAGTGTTGTCGGCGACACGCAGTCGCGACTCCTGCTGGATCACGTCTATCTCCTGTTTGTCTGCCGGTTCCCGGCGGGGGCATCACTCCGAAGAGCTACCGCCCCCACCGAGCCTGGCGGAACGAACCTGAGGGGCCCCTGGGCAGATGCCCAGGGCCTCAGATAATTACTTGGCCTTCTCGAGGATCTCGACGATGCGCCAGCGCTTGCTCGCCGACAGCGGACGCGTCTCCATGATGAGGACGCGGTCGCCGACGCCGGCAGCGTTCTGCTCGTCGTGCGCCTTGAGCTTGTTCGTACGGCGGATGACCTTGCCGTACAGAGCGTGCTTCACGCGGTCCTCGACAGCGACGACGACGGTCTTGTCCATCTTGTCGCTGACGACAAGACCCTCACGGGTCTTGCGGAAGCCGCGGTCAGTCGTCTCAGTCACGTTCTTCTCGCTCATCAGGCGCTCTCCACCGTCTCGATACCGAGCTCACGCTCGTGCATCAGGGTGTAGATGCGAGCGATGTCCTTACGGACGGACTTGAGCCGGCCGTTGTTCTCCAGCTGACCCGTGGCCGCCTGGAAGCGCAGCTTGAACAGCTCTTCCTTGGCCTCGCGCAGCTTGCCAACGAGCTCCTCGTTACCGAGCTCACGCAGCTCGGACGCCTTGGTTCCCGTCGCCATCACGACTCACCTGCCTCGCGCCGAACAATCCGGCACTTCATCGGAAGCTTGTGAGCAGCGCGGGTGAGCGCCTCACGAGCAATCTTCTCGTTCGGGTAGGACAGCTCGAACATGACCCGGCCCGGGTGCACGTTCGCGATCCACCACTCGGGAGAACCCTTACCGGAACCCATGCGGGTCTCGGCAGGCTTCTTCGTCAGGGGACGGTCCGGGTAGATGTTGATCCAGACCTTGCCGCCACGCTTGATGTGGCGGGTCATCGCGATACGAGCCGCCTCGATCTGGCGGTTCGTCACGTAGGCGGGGGTAAGCGCCTGGATGCCGTACTCGCCGAACGAGACCTCAGTACCGCCCTTGGCCATACCGCGGCGCTTCGGGTGGTGCTGCTTGCGGTGCTTGACCCTACGAGGGATCAGCATGTCGGTCAGGCCTCCGTTCCGGTGCTCTCGGCCGGAGCGGCGGCGGGAGCGTCGGCCTTGGGGGCCTCGGCACCAGCAGCCTGCTGCGGCTTGCGGCCACCACGGCCGCCGCGCTCGCCACCACGGCCACCACGGCCGGCGGGACGGTCGCCAGCGCCTGCGGCACCACGGGCCGGGCGGTTACCCGCACGGGCCGCGGCGTTCTCGGCGCGAACCTCGGCGATGTTCTTGACGTCGCCCTTGTAGATCCAGACCTTCACACCGATACGGCCGAAGGTGGTCTTGGCCTCGAAGAAGCCGTAGTCCACGTTCGCGCGGAGGGTGTGCAGCGGCACACGGCCTTCGCGGTAGAACTCGGAGCGGGACATCTCGGCGCCGCCGAGACGGCCGCCACACTGGATCTTGATGCCCTTGGCGCCGGCCTTCATCGTGCCCTGCATGCTCTTACGCATGGCGCGACGGAAGGAGACGCGGGAGGAGAGCTGCTCGGCAACGGCCTGCGCGACCAGCTGAGCGTCGACCTCGGGGTTCTTGACCTCGAGGATGTTCAGCTGGACCTGCTTGCCCGTGAGCTTCTCGAGGTCACCGCGGATGCGGTCGGCCTCGGCGCCACGGCGGCCGATGACGATGCCCGGACGAGCGGTGTGGATGTCCACACGCACGCGGTCACGGGTGCGCTCGATCTCAACCTTCGAGATGCCGGCGCGCTCCATGCCGGACGTCATCATCCTGCGGATGGCGACGTCTTCCTTGACGTAGTCCTTGTACAGCTTGTCGGCGTACCAACGCGACTTGAAGTCGGTGGTGATGCCGAGCCGGAACCCGTGCGGGTTTACCTTCTGGCCCATTACCGGGAACCTTCCTTGCTGCTGACGACCACGGTGATGTGGCTGGTCCGCTTGCGGATCCGGTAGGCACGGCCCTGGGCACGCGGACGGAACCGCTTCAGGGTCGGGCCCTCGTCCACGTACGCCTCGCTGATGACCAGCGTGGAGGCGTCCGGGTGGTTGTAGTTGTGTGCGGCGTTGGCAATGGCGCTGTCAAGCACCTTGCCAACCGGCACGCTCGCGGCCTGCGGGGCGAAACGCAGGACCGCCTGAGCCTCCGTGGCATCCATGCCACGGATAAGGTCCACCACTCGGCGGGCCTTCATGGGCGTGACGCGGATGTACCGCGCCTGGGCCCTGGCTTCCATGGTTGTCCCTTCGGTGTAAGTCATAGTCGTAACCACCCCGCCTTTAGCGGCGCTTCGACTTCCGGTCGTCCTTGACGTGGCCGCGGAAGGTGCGAGTCGGCGAGAACTCGCCGAGCTTGTGGCCGACCATCGACTCGGTGACGAACACCGGGACGTGGATCTTGCCGTTGTGCACCGCGATGGTGTGACCCAGCATGGCCGGGATGATCATCGAGCGACGGGACCAGGTCTTGATGACGTTCTTGGTACCGGCTTCGTTCTGTACGTCCACCTTCTTGATGAGGTGTCCGTCGACGAAGGGTCCCTTCTTGAGACTGCGCGGCATCTAAACCCGCTCCTAGCGCTTCTTGTTCGTCTTGCGGCGGCGGACGATGTACTTGCTCGAAGCCTTCTTCGGCGAGCGAGTACGACCCTCCTTCTGACCCCACGGGGAGACCGGGTGACGACCACCGGAGGTCTTACCCTCACCACCACCGTGCGGGTGGTCGACCGGGTTCATCGCGACACCGCGGACGGAGGGGCGAACGCCCTTCCAGCGCATGCGGCCGGCCTTGCCCCAGTTGATGTTCGACTGCTCGGCGTTGCCGACCTCACCGACGGTGGCGCGGCAGCGCGCGTCGACGAGACGGATCTCACCGGACGGCATACGAAGGTGGGCCATGGTGCCCTCCTTCGCCAGCAGCTGCACGGAGGCACCAGCGGAGCGGGCGAACTTGGCGCCGCCACCGGGACGGAGCTCGATCGCGTGGATCGTGGTACCGACCGGGATGTTGCGGAGAGCCAGGTTGTTGCCGGGCTTGATGTCGGCCGTGGGGCCGTTCTCAATCCGGTCGCCCTGCTTCAGGTTCTTCGGCGCAATGATGTAGCGCTTCTCGCCGTCTGCGTAGTGCAGAAGCGCGATGCGCGCAGTGCGGTTGGGGTCGTACTCGATGTGCGCGACCTTGGCCGGCACGCCGTCCTTGTCGTGACGACGGAAGTCGATCACACGGTAGGCGCGCTTGTGGCCGCCACCCTGGTGTCGAACCGTGATCCGACCGGTGTTGTTACGGCCGCCCTTGCTGTGCAGGGGGCGGACCAGCGACTTCTCCGGCGTGGACCGCGTGATCTCGACAAAGTCGGCGACGCTGGAGCCACGACGGCCCGGGGTCGTCGGCTTGTACTTGCGGATACCCATTTCTCAGTCCTCGTCCGATTCCGGACGACTAGACCTCCGTTAGGAGGCCTGGCCGCCGAAGATGTCGATTCGGTCGCCCTCAGCGAGGGTCACGATGGCGCGCTTGGTGTCAGCGCGCTTGCCGAAACCGGTCTTGGTGCGCTTGCGCTTACCCTGACGGTTGATCGTGTTGACCCCGGTGACCTTGACCCCGAAGACCGCCTCGACGGCCTGCTTGATCTGAGTCTTGTTGGAGCCGGGCGCGACGATGAACGTGTACTTGTTCTCGTCCAGCAGCGCGTAGCTCTTCTCCGAGACAACCGGCTTGATCAGCAGGTCGCGCGGGTCAGTGAAGGTCTTGCTGGTAACGGTCGCCTCAGACATCAGGCGTCGCTCCCTTCGGTCTCATCGGCCTTGGGGCCAGACACGAAGGACTCGAAAGCGGCCTGAGTGAAGACCACGTCGTCAGAGACGATCACGTCGTACGTGTTCAGCTGGCCCGGCTCCAGGATGTGAACCTGGGGCAGGTTGCGGGCGGACAGCCACGCGGCCTCGTCGGCGCGCTCGACGACCAGGAGCAGGTTCTTGCGCTCCGAGATCTTGCCGAACAGCGTCTTGGCGGCCTTCGTGGAGGCGGCACCCTCGACCACGCCGGTGACGACGTGGATGCGGGAGTGACGCGCGCGGTCCGAGAGGGCACCGCGGAGGGCGGCGGCCTTCATCTTCTTCGGGGTCCGCTGCGAGTAGTCACGCGGCTGCGGGCCGTGGACGACGCCACCGCCGACGAACTGCGGAGCGCGGGTGGAACCCTGGCGAGCGCGGCCGGTGCCCTTCTGGCGGTACGGCTTGCGGCCACCACCACGGACTTCGCCACGACGCTTGGTCTTGTGCGTGCCCTGACGGGCAGCAGCCAGCTGAGCGACAACGACCTGGTGGATCAGCGGAACGCTGGTCTTCGCGTCGAAGATCTCCGCGGGGAGCTCGACGGTACCGGCCTTGTCGCCTGCCGGCGAAAGGATGTCAATGGTGCTCATTACCTCAAGCCCCCTTGGCCGCGGTACGGACCAGGACGAGGCCGCCGTTCGGACCGGGGACCGCACCCTTGATGAGGAGCAGACCCTTCTCCGCGTCAACCGCGTGGATGGTCAGGTTCTGGGTGGTGACGCGCTCGTTACCCATACGACCGGCCATGCGCATGCCCTTGAAGACACGCCCAGGGGTGGCGCAGCCACCGATCGAACCGGGGGAGCGGTGCTTGCGCTGGACGCCGTGCCCGGCGCCGAGGCCCTTGAAGTTGTGACGCTTCATGACACCGGCGAAGCCCTTGCCCTTGCTGTTGCCCGTGACGTCAACCTTGACGCCGGACTCGAACACGGCAGCCGTGATCTCCTGGCCGAGCGTGTACTCGCTGGCGTCGGAGGTACGGAGCTCCACCAGGTGGCGGCGGGGGGTGACGTCGGCCTTGGCGAAGTGACCCTTGAGGGGCTTGTTCACCTTGCGCGGGTCGATCTCGCCGAAGGCGATCTGGACCGACTCGTAGCCATCGATCTCGTTCTTACGGACCTGGGTAACAACGCAGGGCCCGGCCTTGACCACGGTCACCGGGACGACACGGTTGTTCTCGTCCCAGACCTGGGTCATGCCGAGCTTCTCGCCCAGGACGCCCTTGATCTGCTTTGCCATCTTCTCCGTGCCTCTCAGAGCTTGATCTCGATGTCAACGCCGGCCGGAAGGTCCAGGCGCATCAGCGAGTCAACGGTCTTGGGCGTCGGGTCGAGGATGTCGATCAGGCGCTTGTGCGTGCGCATCTCGAAGTGCTCGCGCGAGTCCTTGTACTTGTGCGGCGACTTGATGACGCAGTACACGTTCTTCTCAGTGGGCAGCGGCACCGGGCCCGCGACCGACGCACCAGTGCGCGTCACCGTCTCGACGATCTTCTTCGCCGACGAATCGATGACCTCGTGGTCGTAGGCCTTGAGCCGGATGCGGATCTTCTGTCCCGCCATGGCTACTCCGTAGTCCTGTCTGTTGTGGAAACGCTCTGGTTCTCGGCCGGCTGCGGATCGCTCCGCCGCTCTCCTCCGACCCACGCGGTCGGGCGTGTCGCGCTCCCTCTACAGAAAATTCCCATACGGAAATTCCCTCGTCCAAGGGGGCGCGGTCCCAAGACCGCAGATCGGGGGCAAACACCCACCGAGTACCTGGCAGGCACCGTGCTGACGCTTCCCGAAAGATTCCCGTACGTCCGCCCCATTGCTGCCCCGAGAGGCAGGTAGAGCGACGAGTACTGTGGGACTTGCTTCCGGTCCTCCCGGCGGGAGGCGCGCAGCATCGGCACACGGCCGAGCAACTTGAGTAGTCTGCCATACGAGACACGTATGGCGCCAATCGGGCGGAAGAGAATACCCCGCCACGCTGAGTGGTCAAACTGCACCACGCTGCGGGGTTCCCCGTCCCCTGTCCGGCGCCCGCTCAGGAGCGCGAGATCAGGCCGCAGCCCTCCTGTCGCTTGTCCTCCAGGCCCTGGCTCCGGTCGTAGGGGTCCACCGGAGCGCCGGAGGGCGTGGGCCCGGTCGGAGCGTCCTCGTCGAAGACGGGGTGCAGGAACCCGTCGTGGACGTCACATCCGCTGTTTGCCAGGTTCACGTCGACGCTTTCGATCCAGAGCTTGCCCTCGGTCGCCTCCCACTTGCGCGGGTCGGCGACGGAGAAGGTGATCTCGCGCCGCACGATGGAGCGCTCGACCTGGTCCGCGCCCGGCGTCGCCTTCACGAACGGGTACACGAACGTGTAGTCGACCAGCACTTCGGCCTTGCCGGGCTGCTCGCCGGGCTCCACCCACATCCGTCCCCGGACCTTGACCACCTCGCCCACGGGCTTCAGCTCGGTCGGGCGGGTCCGGGTGACGAGGTTCAGCGGGTCGTTCTCCTTGCTGGGGGCGGCCAGGGCCTGCTCCAGGCGGCCGACACCCTCGGGGCGTGCGGAGAGTTTGGGATCGAGCAGGTCCAGCGCCGCCGCGGGACGCTCCCCGCGCAGGGTCGCCGGGTCCAGGTTGGCCGTGACCAGGAACTGCTTGACCTTCGCCAGCGCGTCGGCGACCTCCTCCTTGCTCATGCCGCCGACGGCCCGGGCCTGCGGCACCTCGATGCCGGCCGCCCCGTCGGCCCACTGGAGGGCCGGGGAGCCCCGGAAGGGGTCGGAGAGGGTCGGCCGGTCCGGGTCCACCGGGGTGGGCGGGCCGCTCGGGGGCGCCGTCTCGGCCGGCAGCGGCTGCCGCGCCTTCGCGTCCTGCGCGGCCTTCCCGGTGACCTTGTCGATGACCAGCTCCGGTCGGATGGCGATCAGCGCGAGGGCGGCCACGAAGGCGATGGCCAGCGCCGCCTTGAGCCGGCGCGCGCCCCTCCCCCGCTCCCGCGCGGCGACAGCGGCCCGCCAGGCGGGCGGGCGGCCGGAGCCGCGCCGGGCCTCCTCATCGCGCAGCCGCGCGGTCACCATGCGCGCCCGGGCGGACGGCTCCTTGGGCGCCTCCCCGGCGCCCGCCTCGGCCTGCGCCAGGAATCGCGCCCAGTCCTCGTCGGAGACGGCCGGCCCGTCCGGTCCGGCCTGACCGTCGTCGTGCTTCTTCCCCATGTCCCCCACCCCCGCCTGCGGAACCCGTATCACCTGGCGAACCGGCCGGTGATGTCCGCGATCGGCCGTACCGTCGTCGATGCAGAACGATCTTCCCATCGGCCGTCCGTTCGACCTCCAGGGGCCCGGCGTGGTCCGTCAGCGGTGGCGCCAGAGCACCCATCCGTGCGCCTCGTCCACCTCGGCCACGTACCAGCCCGCGGGGGCAAGCGGCCAGGTGTCCTGCGGTCTCGCGTCCTTCGCCTTCAGCCCCAGTACGGCCGCGTCCGCGGCGGCGGGCGGCGGCTCACCGTGCTTGAGGTCCCTCGTCCAGACCCGCCCGTCGTACACCTCGTACCCCTGGGCCATCCGCAGGTCCCAGTCGGCGCTCGGGTCCATCACCAGGTTCTCGCCCGGCTCGAGCCCCGCCGACCTGGTGAATCCGGTGGCGGCGGCCTCGCGCTCCTTCGTGTGCGGCTCGGCCACGTTCCAGGTGACCGCGGTCGTCGCGTAGGCCGCGAACAGGGCCAGCGACACCGCCACGGCCCAGACCGCCCGGCGACCGCCGGCCAGCCGGAAGAGCACGCAGACGGCGAACACCAGCAGCGCGCCGGCGGTCGTCCGCCCCATGTGCAGGCTGGTCCACTCCGAGGCCAGGAACAGCGCGTCCGGCATGCCCCACCGGATGATGCCCACCTTGTGGAGGCCCTTGCCGACCACCAGGACGACGAACTCGGCCGTGACCGCGGTGAACGCCGCCGCCCCCAACGCCGGCCGCAGCAGCGCACCGGCCCGCGCCCGCGCCAGCGCCGCGGCACCCACCACGAAGAACGCCGGAACCAGCGGGGCCAGGTAGCGGGCGTAGATCCAGTTGTCGATCCGGCCGTGGTCCTGCGGCAGTCCCGCGGCCGAGGCGAGCGCGATCCCGCACAGCAGGGCGACCATGACGAAGGAGACCACCCGGGAGGCCCGGGTGAAGCGGGAGCTGAACACCGCGAACGCGCACAGGGAGATGGCGAGCGCGCCGAAGCCCCAGGACGAGACCGAGAAGTACCAGAACTGGCCGATCGTACGGGTCACCGTGCGGCGCAGCAGTTCGGGCTCGACCAGGGCGTCCAGGACCTTCGTGCCCACCGAGCTCGGCGGCGTGTCCTTGAACTGCGCCTCCAGCCAGGAGGCCAGCAGCCGGGCGCCCAGTACGGAGACGGCGAGCCCGGCCCAGGCCGCGAGCGTGGACCGCAAGGGGGTCCATCTGAGGGCGAGTGCGCCCACGAAGACCGTTGCCGTGAGGGCCACCACCACCCCGCCGCGGTCGTGGACCGCCATGGAGTAGCCGGCCAGCAGGCCGGCTCCCGCCCCGTACCACGCACGGCGACGCGTCTCGCCCTCGCTCAGCCAGCCGTGCAGCGTGATCAGCCAGCCGAGGAGCACCACGGGGAGCACGGTGTCGGACATGGCGAACTCGGAGTAGAAGACCACGGGCGGCATCAGCGCGGCCGCCGTGGCGATCGGGAACGAGAGCCCCTGGGACAGGTCGAGCCTGCGCAGGGCGGCGTAGGCCAGGAGGAAGACGAGTGCGTTGAGCAGCGTGTTGATGCCCATGACCAGCTGGTACGCGGTGATCGGGTCGTCCGCGATGCGCAGGGCCGGGGAGACGAGCAGCGCATAGCCGCCGGGGATGACCGACCCGACGGGCATCTCCGTCGTCGGCCGCCCCGCGAGCACCCGGGCCAGCACGAGGTACGAGGACTCGTCCGCGTGGACCGCCGGGTAGGCCTTGCCCCACACCAGGGAAAGGCGGAACAGCACCTGCGCCGCGTACCCGGCTGCGAGCGCCGCCGGCCAGAACCCGCGCCGGCCGGCGAGGGACTCCCACACCCGCCGTGCGGACAGCCGCTCGGTCCCGGCCGGCTTCCCCGCCCGCTCGGGAGCGGACGTGTCGTTCACTCCGGCCTCGTCCAACATTTCGGTTCCCGCCTTCAACTCTGGTACGTCCTGTTCATGTTGGGACCGCTCGCCCAGGCGGGCAGCCTCCTGGAGGTAAAGTCCGCGCACATGACCGTCACCGCTCCCGTGCCCGTCCCGGTAGCCGAACGCCGGGCCCCGAGCGGCTCCCGTGGCCGCATACCTCGCGCCTTCGCCCTCACGGCCGCAGAGGGGGCCGTGTCGGTTCTCGCGGCACTGCTCCTCATCGCCCTGAGCAAGCGCCTCGACGTGAATCCCGTCCAGCGGATCGGGCAGGTCAGCGGGCTGGCCGGCATCCAGCTGCGGCTGCTGGTGCTGCTGGCCGCGACCGTGGTGCTCTACCTGGTCCTGTCCCGGTGGATGCCCGGTGCGGCGGTGCGGATCGGCGCGGCGGCCGTGGCCGGCCTGGCCACCGGTGTGACCGCGAGCGGCAGCGTGGTGGCCCTGCGGGGAACCAGCTGGCCGTACAACGGGTACGGCGGTGACATCGGAAACCTGCAGCAGTGGGCGTTCCACGTCATGGACGGGGTGTCCCTGCCGGCCGAGTACCCGCCCGGCTTCCCGCACGTGCTGGCGTGGAGTTCCCAGCTGTTCTTCGACGGCGACGCCTCGCTCGCCGTCAAGTGGGTGATGATCGGCTTCCTGGCGGTCTCCGGCCCGGTCGCCTACCTGGCCTGGCGCATGCTGCTGCCGCCGCTGTGGGCCCTCGGCATCGGTGTCACGGCGTCCCTGACGCTGATCGAGCCGTACAAGCCGTACTCCCCGCTCGTCCTGATCGTCGTCATCCCCCTGCTGGCCAAGCTCGCGCAGGTGGTGACGGACTCCTCGAAGCTCGGCCGCAAGCGCTCGTCGGCGATCGGAGCGGGTCTCGGCGCGCTGCTCGCCGCGCTGTTCCTGCTGTACGCGGGCTGGTTCGTGTGGTCCGCGGTCGGCGTGATCGTGCTCTTCGCCGTGGTGCTGACCGGCCGCGCCCGCTCGGGCGGGAAGCGCGCGCTGCTGGACGCGGCCCTGCCGCTGGGGGCCGCCTCCGTCGTCTTCCTCGCACTGGCCGGGCGCTACCTGATCCGGCTGCTCGGCGCGAGCGGAGCGACCCGGGACACCTACTTCTACTTCGACACCGCCACCGACCCGGCCTACTTCGCCTCGTCGGGGACCGCGTTCCCCGGCCCGCTGCGCTCCCTGGGGTGGCCGCTGCCGGGCGAGCTCGGCGGCGTCGGCCTCTTCACCATCCTGCTGGTCGTCGGCCTGGGCGCGTCCATCGCGCTCGGCCTGCGCCGGCCGCTGGTGCTGACCCTGGCGGCCTGCACCGGCAGCGCCTTCCTGCTGCGCTACTGGTACGCCTCGCACATGGCGGCCGACGGCGCCGTGCAGCTGTACCCGCGCACCAGCCTGCAGATCGTCTACTGCATGCTCGCGCTGTCGGGCGTGGCCGTGTACCTCGTGGTACAGCGCGTCAAGGCGTGGACCGGGGCCGACGAGGTGCGGCTGCCGGGCCTGGAGGCCCTCCGGGCGGCCGGGCACCGGCCCCGGGCCGCCGTGATCGGGGTCCTGGTCTCGCTCGGGCTCCTCTTCGGCTCGGCCGGATCGTCCACGGCCGACGCCTACATGCCCAGGCCGCCCTCCGAGAACACCCTCGGCACCCTGGCCTGGACGGCGCACACGACGGGAATGCCCAACGGGAAGTGCCCGAAGTACGCGCCTCACGGCAGGTGCACGCCGTACGACCCGCTGAAGCGCACGAAGAGGAACTGACCCGCGCCCGGCCACTCAGCTCCGCCCGGTGGCGAAGGCGTGCCGGGCCAGCGTGCGCACGCCCGCCCGCTGCCCTCGCCGCAGCGCGCCGGGCAGCATTCCGAGCGCGTGCAGGCGGGAGCCGTGGTGGAGACGGGCCGCGCGGGCGGCCCTGGGCCAGCCACGGGCTTCCATCCGCTCGGCGACCGCCGAGAAGTAGCGCTCGGCCTCGGTGAAGCGGGTGCCGGAGAGGGCCTGGACGGAGGACTCGCTGGCCGCGTGCCGGCGGTACTGGAAGACGGTGGTGGACCCGTCGATCACCATCCGCTCGCCGGCTTCGAGCAGGTCCACGACGAGGGCCAGGTCCAGGACCACGGAGTAGCCGTCCCGGAAGTTCACCTCACGCAGCGCCGGGCCGCGCCAGGCGATCGACGGGAAGTAGAGCCAGTTCCCGCGCAACACGCTGACGGCCAGCACCTCGCCGGCCATCAGCCTCCGGCCCTTCACCCGCGGGGCGAACATCCACTGCTTGGCCGCGTCGGGCAGGCCCCGCGTGACCCGGCCCGCACCGTCGATCACCTCGACGCCGGGCTGGACCATGCCGATCCCGGGGTGGGCTGCGAGGATCCCGCGGACGGTCTCCAGGTAGTGCGGGTGCAGCAGATCGTCGCAGCCCATGATGACCACGTGGTCGGCCTCGGAGAGCTCGACGCACTTCTGGAAGTTCTTCGTGATGCCGAGGTTGCGCTCGTTGCGGATGTACCGCACCCGCGCGTCGCCCAGCCCCTCGAACCAGCCGGGCACGTCCGGCTCCCGGCCGTCGTCGATCACGACGAGCCGGAAGTCTCGGTCGGTCTGGGCCAGGACGCTGCGGACGGCGTCCCGCATCTGCCCCGCGTCCCCGTAGTACGGGAGCATGAAGTCGAAGGACCCCACGGGCGTCAGGCCTTCGCGGAGTCCACGCCGGAGGAGGGTCCGGCGCCGACGGGCCCGGATGCCTCGTCGGGCGTCCCCAGCCGGACGTCGTTGTGCCGGACGCCCTCGGTGATGGCGACCGTCCGGGCCAGGTCGGTGATCTTCTGCTCCAGCGAACGGAAGCGCAGGAAGGTGTTGAGCGTGAGGAAGCCCATCGCGAGCACCATCACGTACAGCACGAGGTCAGTGCCTCGGCCGACACCGAGGTGCCGGGCGACCCAGGTGACGTCGGTCGGGCGGAGCACCGCGTACACGTTGACGATGACGAACACCGAAAAGGCAATTCGTTTCCAGGCCCGGTTCTTGGCCTGGCTCCAGGTCCGGATGAACACCAGCGCCATGGAAACGGAACCGGCGATGAGCAGGAGCTGGATCCAGAAATATTTCATCGACGCCCACGCTCCCGCAGCGAAATATCAAAGACGATGTTCACGCCGTTGATGAGGGACTGGCCCTTGGCCCGCGAGTAATCGGAGTAGAGGATGTCCACCGGGATCTCGGTGACCCGCAGGTCCGAGCCGGCGAGGAAACCGACGAGCTCGGATGCGTGGGCCATGCCGTTCATGGTGATGTTCAGCCGCTCGGCGGCCGCACGGCCCAGCACCCGCAGACCGTTGTGCGCGTCGGTGAGCCCCAGCTTGCGCGACGTGGGGCTGACCGCGGCGGCCGTGCGCAGCACGACCTGCTTGATCCACGGCACCTGGCCGTTCTGCTCCATGAACCGGGAACCGAGCACCACGTCGGCGTCGCCGGCCCGCAGGACCGCGACCATCGTCTCGACGTCCTTGGTCTGGTGCTGACCGTCCGCGTCGAAGGTCGCGAAGTACTGGGCGCCGGGCTGGGTGAGTGCGTACGTGAGGCCGGTCTGCAGGGCCGCGCCCTGACCGAGGTTGACCGGATGCCGCACCAGGTGGGCTCCGGTGGTGGCTACGTGCTCGGCCGAATCGTCGGTGCTGCCGTCGTCGACGACGACGATGTTCGCAAACGTCCGGCGGGCCTCCTCGACCACGCCTGCGATCACTTGGCCCTCGTTGTAGGCGGGTATGACCAGCCAGACATCGTCGTATTCGGACACGCTAGCTCCAACGGAACAAGGCACGTGACGAGTGCTCAGTGATCGGTGTGACGCCGTCCGGCCGGCGTGGTCACGTCCGACCGCGCTCACGCCCAGGCCTCTCACCGCGGCCGTATCTCGGGGCCCCAGGCCGCTGAGCGTAGCCAGCCCGGGTATCGCGAAGCTGGCGCGCAGGCAACGATCACAAAGACGGTGCGTTGTCCAGCGGGGTGCTCATCCCGCCCGGCTGTCCCGGGCGAGCCGGGCCGTGGCGGCGAAGCCCGGGGTGGCGAGGGCACCGGCCAACTGCTCCTGCCAGTCGCCCATCGGGGCCAGGCCCGCCTGGCTCCAGCGGTCGTGTCCGAGGACGCTGAAGGCGGGGCGGACCGCGGGCCGGACGAAGGACGCGGAGGTGGTCGGGCGGATCCGCTCCGGGTCCAGGCCGCACAGCCGGTAGACCTCGCGCGCGAGCCCGAACCACGTGGTCGCACCGCTCGCGGTGCCGTGGTAGACACCCGCGGGAGCCTGGCCGGCCAGCGCGGCCCGTCCCAGCTCGACGAGCCTGCGTGCGAGCGCAACGGACCAGGTGGGCTGGCCCTGTTGGTCGTCGACCACGTCCAGGGTGTCCCGTTGGGCGGCCAACTTGAGCATGGTGGCGACGAAGTTCGGGCCGTGCTCGCCGTACAGCCAGGCGGTGCGGACCACATAGCCGTCCTGCGGCAGGAGTTCGGCCACGGCCTGCTCGCCGATCAGCTTGGAGCGGCCGTACGCGTTCACCGGCCCGGTGGCCGCGTCCTCGGCGTAGGGCTCCGAGGCGTCACCGGGCAGCACGTAGTCGGTGGAGATCTGCAGCAGGCGCGCACCGTTCGCGGCGCAGGCAGCGGCGAGGATCCGCACGCCGGCGCCGTTGACGGCAGCGGCGGCCTCCTCGGCGGTCTCGGCACCGTCCACGTCGGTCCAGCCGGCGCAGTTGACGACCAGGGTCACGCCCTTGAGGGCGGTCCGGACGGCGTCCGGGTCGGTGATGTCGAGTTCGGCGCGGCCGAGGCCGACGGCCTCGATCGCCTGGCGGCGCAGTTCGGCCACGACGTCCTGGCCCAGCATTCCGGCCGCGCCCGTGACGAGCCAGCGGCCCTTCCCCCGGTCATCCGTCACTGCTGCGGTGCCGCCTTTGTCTCGGCGCGCGGGGCGCATCCGTATTCGGCGCCTTCGCGGAGCGGAATGTCCTTCTCCGATATCCGGCCGTTTTGTCCGGGCCGGAATCCGACCCTCCCGAGGATGCACATGAAGTGAACATTAGCTGTGCGCTGCGTGCGATACGGGCTTAACCGGAAATCGTCACGCCTGCTCGCATAGGGTTGCGCCATGCGTGGAATTCTCTTGGCCGGCGGCACGGGATCCCGGCTCTGGCCGCTGACGCGGGCCGTGTCGAAGCAGCTGCTGCCCGTCTTCGACAAGCCGATGATCTACTACCCGCTCTCGACGCTGGTCATGGCCGGGATCAGCGAGATCCTCGTCATCACCACCCCGGAGGACCGCGCCCAGTTCGAGCGTCTGCTCGGCAACGGCTCGCAGTGGGGCCTCCGGCTGGAGTACGCCGTCCAGGAGCGCCCCGAAGGCATAGCCCAGGCCTTCGTGCTCGGCGCCGACTTCATAGGCGACGACTCCGTCGCCCTGATCCTCGGCGACAACATCTTCCACGGCAGCGGCCTCGGCACGCGCCTGGCGCAGCACACCGACTCCAAGGGCGGCCGGGTCTTCGCCTACCCCGTGGCGGACCCGACGGCCTACGGCGTCGTCGAGTTCGACGGGGACGGCCAGGCCATCTCCATCGAGGAGAAGCCGGCCAAGCCCAAGTCCCGTTACGCCGTGCCCGGCCTGTACTTCTACGACAACCAGGTCGTGGAGATGGCCGCCGGCCTGAAGCCCAGCGCCCGGGGGGAGCTGGAGATCACCGCCGTCAACGACGCGTACCTCCAGGCCGGCCAGCTGAACGTCACCCTCCTCGACCGCGGTACCGCCTGGCTGGACACCGGCACCTTCGTCTCGATGGTGCAGGCCTCGGAGTTCGTGCGCGTGATAGAGGAGCGTCAGGGGCTCAAGATCGGCTGCATAGAGGAGGCCGTCTGGCGGGCGGGTCTGATCGACTCCGCGCAGCTGCGCACACTGGCCGGGCCTCTCACCAAGAGCGGTTACGGGGACTACCTGATCGGTCTGCTCGAAGAGGAGGCCGCACGGTGAAGTTCCGCGAACTCTCCATCGAGGGCGCGTTCGAGATCACGCCCCAGCAGCACGGTGACCCGCGCGGCATGTTCATGGAGTGGTACCGCTTCGACCGCCTCGCCGAGGTCGTCGGGCACCCGCTGAACCTGGCGCAGGCCAACCTCTCGGTCTCCCAGCGCGGCGTGGTCCGCGGCATCCACTTCGCCGACGTCCCGCGCGGCCAGGCCAAGTACGTCACCTGCGTGCGCGGCGCCGTGCTCGACGTCGTCGTGGACATCCGGGTCGGCTCCCCGACCTTCGGCCGCTGGGAAGGCGTCCGCCTGGACGACCTGGAACGCCGCGCCGTCTACATCCCCGAGGGCATGGGCCACGGCTTCTGCGCGCTGACGGACGACGCCACCCTGTCCTACGTCTGCTCGCAGACGTACAACCCGACGGGTGAGCACGCGGTCCACCCGCTCGACCCCGACCTGGGCATCGACTGGCCGGCGGACGTGCCGCTGCTGTCGGCCCGCGACGACGCGGCCCCCTCGCTGGCCGAGGCCACCGCGTCCGGCCTGCTGCCGGACCACGCCGCCTGCATCGAGTTCACGCGGTCCCTGCGGGTGACGTAGCCACCGCGCACGGGGCGACGTACACGAGAGGGCCGCACCCCGGGGGTGCGGCCCTCAGCGCGTGAGTCCGTACGACGAAGGGCCCCTCCCCCGTCGCGTGAACGACGGGGAAGGGGCCCTCCTGTCAAACATGGTGCCCGCTCGCGCGAGCTACCAGGTCAGAACACGAATTACTTCGTGATCTTGATGACCTGGCCGGCGCCCACGGTACGACCACCCTCACGGATGGCGAACTTGAGGCCCTCCTCCATGGCGACCGGCTGGATCAGCGCGACCGTCATCTCGGTGTTGTCGCCCGGCATGACCATCTCCGTGCCGGCCGGCAGGGTGACAACACCCGTGACGTCGGTGGTACGGAAGTAGAACTGCGGACGGTAGTTGTTGAAGAAGGGGGTGTGACGGCCACCCTCGTCCTTCGACAGGATGTAGGCCTGGGCCTCGAACTCGGTGTGCGGGGTGACCGAACCGGGCTTGATGATGACCTGGCCGCGCTCGACGTCCTCGCGCTTGATGCCACGGAGGAGCAGACCGACGTTCTCGCCCGCCTGGCCCTCGTCGAGCAGCTTGCGGAACATCTCGATACCGGTGACCGTGGTGGTGGTCTTGGTCTCCTTGATACCGATGATGTCGACGGTCTCGTTGACCTTCAGGACACCACGCTCGATACGACCGGTGACGACGGTACCGCGACCGGTGATCGTGAAGACGTCCTCGACGGGCATGAGGAACGGCAGCTCGGTGTCACGCGGCGGGGTCACGATGAATTCGTCGACGGCAGTCATGAGGCCGAGAAGCTTCTCGCCCCACTCCTTGTCGCCCTCGAGCGCCTTCAGCGCGGAGACGCGGACGACCGGAAGGTCGTCGCCCGGGAAGTCGTACTCGGAGAGGAGCTCACGAACCTCGAGCTCGACGAGCTCCAGGATCTCCTCGTCGTCCACCATGTCGGCCTTGTTCAGGGCGACAACGATGGAGGGAACGCCGACCTGGCGGGCCAGGAGCACGTGCTCCTTGGTCTGCGGCATCGGGCCGTCGGTGGCGGCGACCACGAGGATGGCACCGTCCATCTGCGCGGCACCGGTGATCATGTTCTTGATGTAGTCCGCGTGACCCGGGCAGTCGACGTGGGCGTAGTGACGCGCCTCGGTCTGGTACTCGACGTGCGCGATGGAGATGGTGATACCGCGCTGGCGCTCCTCAGGAGCCTTGTCGATCTGGTCGAAGGCCGAGGCCTCGTTCAGGTCCGGGTACGCGTCGTGCAGCACCTTGGTAATGGCGGCCGTGAGGGTCGTCTTACCGTGGTCAATGTGACCGATGGTGCCGATGTTGACGTGCGGCTTAGTCCGCTCGAACTTCGCCTTCGCCACGGGGTCCTCCTGGAGAGTGGTTCTGTACGCCTTGCTCATCGGCGCCAGGTGATCTTTGCTGGAAAGCCGGTTCCCCGGGGCAACGGGAGGGTTGCTCCTGTTGCCCCAGAGGCTCCGGTGACAAGCCTAAAGCGTGTACTCGGAAGAGTTACTCGCCCTTGGCCTTCGCGATGATCTCCTCAGCGACGTTCCGGGGAACCTCGGCGTAGGAGTCGAACTGCATCGAGTAGCTGGCGCGACCCGAGGTCTTGCTGCGGAGGTCTCCGACGTAGCCGAACATCTCCGAGAGGGGCACGAGGCCCTTCACGAGGCGAGCACCGTGACGCTCCTCCATGGCCTGGATCTGGCCACGACGGGAGTTGATGTCACCGATGACGTCACCCATGGACTCCTCCGGCGTGGTGACCTCGACGGCCATCATCGGCT
Organism: Streptomyces sp. NPDC006450; assembly: GCF_040612195.1. Lineage (NCBI taxonomy): Bacteria > Bacillati > Actinomycetota > Actinomycetes > Kitasatosporales > Streptomycetaceae > Streptomyces > Streptomyces sp. NPDC006450. The sequence goes on from NZ_JBEXPT010000003.1 coordinate 97,953, forward strand.
CGAGGAGCACGGGAGAAGCCTTGCGCGCGGCCTCCTTGAACGCCTGCGAACCGGCGATCTTGAAGGCGAGCTCGGAGGAGTCGACCTCGTGGTAGCCACCGTCGAGAAGAATGACGCGGACGCCGGTCATCTCGTAGCCGGCGAGGATGCCGAACTTCATGGCTTCCTGCGCACCCGCGTCGACCGAGGGGATGTACTCCCTCGGGATGCGGCCACCGGTGACCTTGTTCACGAACTCGTACGCCGGACCGTCGGCCTCGAGGATCGGCTCGATCGCGATCTGCACCTTGGCGAACTGACCGGTACCACCGGTCTGCTTCTTGTGGGTGTAGTCGTGACGCTCCACCGTCTGGCGGATCGTCTCGCGGTAAGCGACCTGCGGCTTGCCGACGTTGGCCTCGACCTTGAACTCGCGCTTCATACGGTCGACCAGCACCTCGAGGTGCAGCTCGCCCATACCGCCGAGGATGGTCTGGCCGGTCTCTTCGTCCGAGTGAACGTGGAAGGAGGGGTCCTCCTCCGCGAGAGACTGGATGGCGACACCCAGCTTCTCCTGGTCACCCTTGGACTTGGGCTCGATGGCGACCTGGATGACCGGAGCCGGGAAGTCCATGGACTCCAGGATCACGGGTGCCTTGTCGTCACACAGCGTCTCACCGGTGGTGGTCTGCTTCAGGCCCATGACGGCGACGATGTCACCGGCGCCCACCGCTTCGATCTCTTCACGCTTGTTCGCGTGCATGCGGTAGATCTTGCCGATGCGCTCCTTCTTGCCCTTGACGGAGTTCAGCACCGAGGTGCCGGCCTCCAGGCGGCCCGAGTAAACCCGGACGAAGGTGAGCTTGCCGAGGTGCGGGTCACGCATGATCTTGAACGCGAGCGCCGCGAGGGGCTCGTCGTCCGAGGGCTTGCGCTTCACGACGACCTCGGCGTCCCGGACGTCGTGGCCTTCGATGGCCTCGATGTCCAGGGGCGACGGGAGGTAGCGGACGACGGCGTCGAGCAGGGGCTGAACGCCCTTGTTCTTGAACGCCGTGCCACAGAACACCGCGGTGACGGTGGCACCCTTGTCGCCCTTGGAGCCGATGATGATGCGACGCACGGCGTCGTGCAGCTGCTCGACGGTGGGCTCGACGCCCTCCAGGAACAGCTCCATGATCTGGTCGTCGTTCTCGGCGACGGTCTCGACGAGCTTCGCACGCCACTCTTCAGCGGCTTCGGTGTGCGTGGCCGGGATGTCGACGATGTCGTACATCTCGCCCTTGGTCGCCTCGGCGGACCAGACGAACGCCTTCATGGTGACCAGGTCGACAACGCCCTGGAAGTCCATCTCGGCACCGATGGGGAGCTGCATGACGATCGGAACCGCACCGAGGCGGTCCTTGATCATGTCGACACAGCGGTGGAACTCGGCGCCCGTGCGGTCCAGCTTGTTGACGAAGCAGATGCGCGGGACGCCGTAGCGGTCCGCCTGACGCCAAACGGTCTCGGACTGCGGCTCCACACCGGCGACACCGTCGAACACGGTGACGGCACCGTCGAGGACGCGGAGCGAACGCTCCACCTCGACCGTGAAGTCCACGTGACCCGGGGTGTCGATGATGTTGATGGTGTGGTCGACGTCTTCGAGCGGCCAGTGGCAGGTCGTCGCGGCAGACGTGATCGTGATGCCGCGCTCCTGCTCCTGCTCCATCCAGTCCATCGTGGCAGCGCCGTCGTGGACTTCACCGATCTTGTACGACACACCGGTGTAGAACAGGATGCGCTCGGTGGTGGTCGTCTTGCCCGCGTCGATGTGAGCCATGATGCCGATGTTGCGCACCTTGGCCAGGTCAAGCGAAGTGGTAGCCATATCGGCTCAGTCTTCTCTCGGTCTCGATGTGGGTTGGGACTACCAGCGGTAGTGCGCGAAGGCCTTGTTGGACTCGGCCATCTTGTGCGTGTCCTCGCGCTTCTTGACGGCAGCGCCAAGACCGTTGGAGGCGTCGAGCAGCTCGTTCATGAGGCGCTCGGTCATCGTCTTCTCGCGGCGGGCGCGGGAGTAACCCACGAGCCAGCGCAGCGCGAGGGTCGACTGACGACCCGGCTTGACCTCGATCGGCACCTGGTAGGTGGCGCCACCGACACGACGGGACTTGACCTCGAGCGACGGCTTGACGTTCTCCAGCGCGCGCTTCAGCGTGATGACCGGGTCGTTGCCGGTCTTCTCGCGGAGGCCTTCCATGGCGCCGTAAACGATGCGCTCGGCGGTGGAGCGCTTGCCGTTCAGGAGGATCTTGTTGATGAGCGACGTCACCAGAGGAGATGCGTAGACCGGGTCGATGATGACCGGGCGCTTCGGGGCGGGGCCCTTACGAGGCATTTTTTACTTCTCCTTCTTGGCGCCGTAGCGGCTGCGGGCCTGCTTGCGGTTCTTGACAGCCTGGGTGTCAAGCGCACCGCGGATGATCTTGTAACGAACACCCGGCAGGTCCTTCACACGGCCACCACGCACGAGCACGATCGAGTGCTCCTGCAGGTTGTGTCCCTCACCCGGAATGTAAGCGGTGACCTCGATGCCAGAGGTCAGACGCACACGCGCGACCTTACGCAGCGCCGAGTTCGGCTTCTTCGGGGTGGTCGTGAACACACGCGTGCAGACGCCGCGACGCTGGGGCGAAGCCTCGAGCGCGGGGGTCTTTGTCTTCTCGACCTTGTCCTGCCGGCCCTTACGGACCAGCTGCTGGATCGTAGGCACTACTTCTCCGGTTTCTGTGTGCCGTGTAGTGAAGCTAACCTGGAACATTTGCCGACCCACGCGGTCGGGTGTGTCGGATCCGGCGGACCTCCACGCAAGCGCGGAAACGCATGAATCGCGGTGGCTGATACGGCTCACGTGCGGTTGATGGACACGCACAGGAGCCCAGGCACACCCCAGGCACAAGGTCTGAGCGTACCTACCGCATCCACTCCGGTCAAAACAAAAGCCCCGGCCCCGGCAGCCCGAAGGGCCATGTGGCCAGTCGCCACAAGGCCGAAGCCGGGATGCGGCCCCTGCGACGTGCGGCCGTGGTGCACATGTGCTAAGCGGAAGCCTCCGCTTCCCCTCGTTCCCACACCCTCGGTGCCCCGCGTTCCGGCCGGCAACCGCACCCCCCGTGCTCCACCGAAAGGTGGAACCCCCCTGTCCGGGGCCGGCGCGCCCACCCTGCGCACACGCGTCCGGACCACCCCGGCTCCACCGCCCCGCTCCCCGCCCCGGACCGCGCCGCCGGCGTCCCCCGCCCTGCCCCGGGCCGTCGGCGGCCCGGGACGGGAGCGGCCGACCGACACGATGGGGGCCCGATTCGCCCGGGCCGACGGATCGCCGACCCTCCGGATTCCGGCGCGGCGACCGGACCGACCGCCGGCTCGCGGGCCAGCGGGGCCCCCGTCGGCGCCGCGACCGGACCCGCCCCGGACCTCGACAGACGCAGGGAGCAGACCCTTGGGGATCTTGGCCGTCGAGCCCGCGACGCAGAGCAGTCCACCCCCCGGTCAGGCCCGGCCCCGGCCCGCGTCGCGCCGAGCCGCGCGCTTCTACGGCCCGCTCCTCGCGTTCCTCACGGCCTCGGGCGCCTTCTGCGCGTCCTGGGTGTCCCGGGGCACCTTCCCCTTCGGCGACACCGGCCGGGCCGTCAACGACCAGGCCAACCAGTACGTCCCCTTCCACCGGGCGCTGTGGGACCTGGTGCACGGCAGGGCCGCCGGCGACCTGCTCTTCACCTGGCACGGCGGCTTCGGCCAGCAGTTCCTGTCCGACTACCACACCTACCTCGGCAACCCCTTCTCCTGGCTGGCCGTCCTCGTCCCCCGCGCCCACGTGGACCTCGCCGTCTTCGCGATCACCCCGGTCACGATGGGCACCGCCGCCGCCCTGATGGCCGTCTACCTCGGCAAGCTCCACGCCGGCCCGTGGTGGCAGCGGGGCGCACTCGGAGCCGTCTACGGGCTGTGCGGCTGGGCGCTCAGCGACGCCTCGTACATCCCCATGTGGATGTGGGGCCTGGCCGCGCTCCCGCTCCTGGGCATCGCCGTCGAGTGGTGCCTGGAGGACCGCCGCTGGCCGGGCGTGGCCCTGCTGGTCGCGCTCGCCTGGTTCGGGAACTTCTACACCGCGATGATGGCGACGACGGCCGCGTGCGTGCTGCTCGCCGTCCGCCTGGTCGTCCTGGAGCTGACCGGAGCCCAGCGGCTGCGCGCCGTGTGGCGGGCCGCGACGGCCGCCGTGACGGGCATCCTGCTCACGCTCCCCCTGCTCCTGCCCGCGTTCCTCTCCAGCGGGGCGGCCCAGCCCACCAGGGCGGCCGCCTTCGATCCCGTCCGGATCGAGGTCTTCCTGACGGGCATGCTCCCCGGCACCCACCTGTGGGGCGGCCGGCCCCGGCTGTACGTGGCCTCGCTCGGCCTGATCCTGGCCGGGTCCTTCCTCCTCAACACGGCGATCGCGCGCAGGACCCGCCTGGCATGGACCGGGGCCGCCCTCCTCGTCGTCCTCTCCTTCCAGTTCCCGCCCACCCAGTACGCATGGCACGGGCTGGCGGTGCCCAACGGCAACCCGTACCGCGAGACCTTCGTGTTCAGCGGCATGGTGGTGGTCCTCGCCTGGCTGTCCCTGGCCAACCGGCCGCGCCCGCGGCACCTGGCCCTGACGGCGGCCCTGCTGGTCGCCGCCACCTTCCTGCTGCGCCACACCGACGACTTCGGCGGCGCCACCTGGCCGGCCGTCCTGGGCGGCGGCGCGGTCTCGCTCCTGGCGCTGCTCCTGCTGGGCCTCGGCGAGAAGCAGCGCGTACTGGTTCCCGTGGCCGCGGTCCTCATGGTCGGCGCCGTCTTCGCCGAATCCACCGCCGCCGCGGCCCATGCGGACGCCCGCCGCGCCCGCGAACGCTGGGCGAAGCCGATCGCCACCTCCAGCCGGTCGATCACCAACCACTTCGAAGCCGTCCGCTCGGTCGACGGCTGGCCCGCCTACCGCACCGACCCGGGCGGCCCGCAGACCTCGTACAACGACGCGCTCGCTCTTCGGGCGCAGGGCCCGCAGTACTACAGCAGCTACCTCCCCGAGGCCACCTACGAGGCCCTCGAACCCCTCGGCTACGGCCACAAGAACGACGGCCGCACCATCTTCGGCGCCGACCATCCCGTCCTGGACGCGATCTTCTCGATCGGCGCCCGCGCCGAGCCCGGCCCGGAGAAGAACAGCTGGACGGCCCGCACGTTCCCCGCGCCGCCGCTGGTCACCGTCCGCAGCGCCCCGTACACCTCCCCCAACCCCCCGGCCGGCGTCTACGCCCGCCAGGAGCAGGTCCTCGGCGCCACCGTCTACCGGGTCCCGCCCGTCACCAGCGGCGGCAACGCCGCGCGGCAGCGCTACACCGCCCGGTGCGCCCCCGGCTCCGAAGCCTTCTGGTACTCCCCCCGGCTGTACGGCACCGTCTCCTACGGAGGCGCCGAGAGGCCCCTGGAGGACCGGATGGCAGGAGTTCTGCGCCTGGGCGGGGTCCCCGCCTCCGGCCGGGTCGACGTCACCGTGCGGACCCGTACGCGGGGCGGCACCGCCGGCGAGCACCCCGTCGGCTGCCTGGACCGGGCCGCGCTCGCCGCGAGGGTCGGCCGCCTCAGGGCCACGGGCGCCACCCAGGTCCGCGCGGGCGGCCACACCATCGAGGCGACCCTCCCGAAGGATGCCTCCGGCACCGCCGTCTTCGCGATGACCGCGATCCCCGGCTGGCGGTGCTCGGCCCCCGTGAAGAGCTTCCACGGCCTGGTCGCCCTGGACATCCCCCAGGGCACGAGGAAGCTCTCCTGCACCTTCACCCCCGAGGGCCTCACCCCCGGCCTCGCCGGGGCCACCCTCGGCCTCCTGGCCCTGGCCTCGGTCACCGTGGCGGGCCTGCGCCGCCGCCGCACCGGGTCCTGATCCGCGCCGGCCTGATCCAGGACGTGAAGAAGCCCCCCGCCTCTCCTCTCGGAGCGGCGGGGGGCTTCTTCGTACTACCTAGCGGACTCAGCCGTTGTACGGGCCGTAGTCGTAGTCCTCCAGCGGGACGGCCTGGCCGGAGCCGGTGCCGAAGGGCGAGTAGTCGATGTCGTCGTAGCCGACGGCCGAGTACATCGCGGCCTTGGCTTCCTCGGTCGGCTCGACCCGGATGTTGCGGTAGCGGGCGAGGCCCGTACCGGCCGGGATGAGCTTACCGATGATGACGTTCTCCTTGAGGCCGATCAGGGAGTCGGACTTGGCGTTGATCGCCGCGTCCGTCAGAACCCTGGTCGTCTCCTGGAAGGACGCCGCCGACAGCCAGGACTCGGTCGCGAGCGAGGCCTTGGTGATACCCATCAGCTGCGGACGGCCGGAGGCGGGGTGACCGCCCTCGGTGACCACACGACGGTTCTCGGTCTCGAACTTCGACCGCTCGACGAGCTCGCCCGGCAGGAGCTCCGCGTCGCCGGACTCGATGATCGTCACGCGGCGGAGCATCTGCCGGATGATGATCTCGATGTGCTTGTCGTGGATCGACACGCCCTGCGAGTTGTAGACCTTCTGGACTTCGCCGACCAGGTGGACCTGGACCGCACGCTGGCCGAGGATGCGCAGCACGTCGTGCGGGTTGGTGGCACCCATGGTCAGCTTCTGGCCGACCTCGACGTGGTCGCCCTCGCCGACGATGACCTTGGCGCGCTTGGAGATCGGGAAGGCCGTCTCCTCGCTGCCGTCGTCGGGCGTGATGACGATCTTCTTCGTCTTCTCGGTCTCCTCGATCCGCACGCGGCCGGCGGCCTCGGAGATCGGGGCGACACCCTTCGGGGTACGGGCCTCGAAGAGCTCGACGACACGCGGCAGACCCTGCGTGATGTCGTCACCGGCCACACCACCGGTGTGGAAGGTACGCATCGTCAGCTGGGTACCGGGCTCACCGATGGACTGGGCGGCGATGATGCCGACCGCCTCACCGATGTCGACCAGCTTGCCGGTGGCGAGCGAGCGTCCGTAGCAGAAGGCACAGGTGCCGACCGCGGACTCACAGGTCAGGACCGAGCGGGTCTTGACCTCCTCGACGCCGTTGGCGACCAGGGCGTCGATGAGGACGTCACCGAGGTCGACGTTGGCCGGCGCGATGACCTTGCCGTCGATGACGACGTCCTCGGCCAGCATGCGGGCGTAGATCGAGGTCTCGACGTCGTCGGCCTTGCGCAGCACGCCGTCCTCGCCGCGAACGGCGATCTTCAGCTTCAGGCCGCGCTCGGTGCCGCAGTCCTCCTCGCGGATGATGACGTCCTGCGAGACGTCCACCAGACGACGGGTGAGGTAACCCGAGTCGGCGGTACGCAGGGCGGTGTCCGCCAGACCCTTACGGGCACCGTGCGTGGAGATGAAGTACTCCAGAACGGTGAGGCCCTCACGGAAGGACGCCTTGATCGGACGCGGGATGGTCTCGTTCTTCGCGTTCGACACCAGACCACGCATACCGGCGATCTGTCGCATCTGCATCATGTTTCCTCGGGCACCCGAGTCAACCATCATGAAGATGGGGTTCGTCTTGGGGAAGTTCGCGTTCATCGCCTCGGCAACCTCGTTGGTCGCCTTGGTCCAGATCGCGATGAGCTCCTGCGTGCGCTCGTCCTTGGTGATCAGACCGCGCTCGTACTGCTTCTGGACCTTCTCGTCCAGCTCCTCGTAGCCCTTGACGATGGCCTTCTTGGCCTCGGGCACGACGACGTCGGAGATGGCCACGGTGACGCCCGAACGGGTCGCCCAGTGGAAGCCGGCCGCCTTCAGGTTGTCGAGCGTCGCCGCCACGATCACCTTGGGGTAGCGCTCCGCCAGGTCGTTGACGATCTCGGAGAGCTGCTTCTTGCCCACCGAGTAGTCGACGAACGGGTAGTCCTCGGGCAGCAGCTCGTTGAAGAGCGCGCGACCCAGGGTCGTCTTCAGACGGAAGCTGTCGCCCGGCTGGAACTCCTGCTCGCCCTCTTCGGCGATCGGGGCCACCCAGCCGCGCGGCGGGATGGTGCCCACCGGGAAGCGGATGTCCACGGCCGACTGGAGAGCCAGCTCGCCGTTGTCGAACGCCATGGTCGCCTCGGCGGTCGAGCCGAACGCACGGCCCTCGCCCTTGACGTCGCGGAGCTCGCCATCGGTGGTGAGGAAGAACAGACCCAGCACCATGTCCTGGGTCGGCATGGTGACGGGACGACCGTCTGCCGGCTTCAGGATGTTGTTCGAGGACAGCATCAGGATGCGGGCCTCGGCCTGCGCCTCTGCCGAAAGCGGCAGGTGCACGGCCATCTGGTCACCGTCGAAGTCCGCGTTGAACGCGGTGCAGACGAGCGGGTGGATCTGGATGGCCTTGCCTTCGACCAGCTGGGGCTCGAAGGCCTGGATGCCGAGGCGGTGCAGCGTGGGCGCACGGTTCAGCAGAACCGGGTGCTCGGCGATGACCTCTTCGAGCACGTCGTAGACGACCGTGCGGCCGCGCTCGACCATGCGCTTCGCCGACTTGATGTTCTGCGCGTGGTTAAGGTCGACCAGGCGCTTCATCACGAACGGCTTGAAGAGCTCCAGCGCCATGGCCTTGGGCAGACCACACTGGTGCAGCTTCAGCTGGGGACCGACGACGATCACGGAACGCGCGGAGTAGTCCACGCGCTTACCGAGAAGGTTCTGACGGAAACGACCCTGCTTGCCCTTCAGCATGTCGCTGAGGGACTTCAGGGGACGGTTACCGGGACCGGTCACCGGACGACCACGACGACCGTTGTCGAAGAGGGCGTCGACGGCCTCCTGAAGCATGCGCTTCTCGTTGTTCACGATGATCTCGGGGGCACCGAGGTCGAGGAGGCGCTTCAGACGGTTGTTGCGGTTGATCACGCGGCGGTACAGGTCGTTCAGGTCGGAGGTCGCGAAGCGGCCACCGTCCAGCTGCACCATCGGACGCAGGTCCGGCGGGATCACCGGCACGCAGTCCAGAACCATGCCCTTGGGCTTGTTGCTGGTCTGCAGGAACGCGGAGACGACCTTGAGGCGCTTGAGCGCACGGGTCTTCTTCTGGCCCTTGCCGGTACGGATGATCTCGCGGAGGCGCTCGGCCTCTTCGTCGAGGTCGAAGGACTCCAGACGCTTCTGGAGCGCCGCGGCGCCCATGCAGCCGTCGAAGTACGTACCGAAGCGGTCGCGCAGCTCGCGGTAGAGCAGCTCGTCGCCCTCGAGGTCCTGGACCTTGAGGTTCTTGAAGCGGGCCCACACCTCGTCGAGGCGGTCGATCTCGCGCTGGGCGCGGTCACGGAGCTGCTTCATCTCGCGCTCGGCACCTTCGCGCACCTTGCGGCGTACGTCGGCCTTGGCGCCCTCGGCCTCGAGCTCGGCCAGGTCGGTCTCGAGCTTCTTGGCGCGGCCTTCGAGGTCCGAGTCGCGACGGTTCTCGATCTGCTGGCGCTCGACGGAGACGTGCGCCTCCAGGGACGGGAGGTCGCGGGTGCGGCGCTCGTCGTCCACGAACGTGATCATGTACGCGGCGAAGTAGATGACCTTCTCGAGGTCCTTCGGCGCGAGGTCCAGCAGGTATCCGAGGCGCGACGGGACGCCCTTGAAGTACCAGATGTGGGTGACGGGAGCGGCAAGCTCGATGTGGCCCATCCGCTCGCGGCGCACCTTGGCGCGCGTGACTTCGACGCCACAACGCTCACAGATGATGCCCTTGAAGCGGACACGCTTGTACTTACCGCAGTAGCACTCCCAGTCCCGGGTCGGACCGAAGATCTTCTCGCAGAAGAGTCCGTCCTTCTCGGGCTTGAGGGTGCGGTAGTTGATGGTCTCCGGCTTCTTGACCTCGCCGTGGGACCAGGTTCGGATGTCGTCCGCGGTGGCAAGGCCGATCCGCAGCTCGTCGAAGAAGTTGACGTCGAGCACTGTGCGTCAATCCCTCTTTCGGGGTCGAGTCTCAATCATGGTCTGAACGGTCCCGGGGATGACGGGGGGCTCTTGAGCGAGCCCCCCGTCAGGCCCGTCAGACCTCTTCGACGCTGCTCGGCTCACGCCGGGACAGGTCGATACCGAGCTCCTCCGCCGCGCGGAAGACGTCCTCGTCGGTGTCGCGCATCTCGATGGACATGCCGTCCGAGGACAGCACCTCCACGTTGAGGCAGAGCGACTGCATTTCCTTGATGAGCACCTTGAAGGACTCGGGAATGCCCGGCTCGGGGATGTTCTCGCCCTTGACGATGGCCTCGTAGACCTTCACGCGGCCGGTCACGTCATCGGACTTGATGGTCAGCAGCTCCTGGAGGGCGTAAGCGGCGCCATAAGCCTCGAGCGCCCACACCTCCATCTCACCGAAGCGCTGGCCACCGAACTGCGCCTTACCACCCAGCGGCTGCTGCGTGATCATCGAGTACGGACCGGTCGACCGAGCGTGGAGCTTGTCATCGACCAGGTGGTGGAGCTTCAGGATGTACATGTAGCCGACCGAAACCGGCTCCGGGAACGGCTCGCCGGAGCGGCCGTCGAACAGACGCGCCTTGCCGGACGGGAGGACCAGACGGTCCCCGTCGCGGTTCGGGATCGTGTGCTCGAACAGGCCGGCGAGCTCGTCCTCACGGGCACCGTCGAACACCGGGGTGGCGACGTTGGTGCCGGGCTCGACGCGGTCGGCGCCGATGGCCTTCAGTCGCTCGGCCCACTCCTCCGCGAGGCCGGAGACGTCCCAGCCGCGGCTGGCGAGCCAGCCGAGGTGGATCTCCAGGACCTGTCCCGGGTTCATTCGGGACGGGACACCCAGCGGGTTCAGGATGATGTCGACCGGCGTGCCGTCCTCAAGGAAGGGCATGTCCTCGATCGGAAGGATCTTGGAGATGACACCCTTGTTGCCGTGGCGGCCGGCGAGCTTGTCACCGTCGGTGATCTTGCGCTTCTGGGCGACGTAGACGCGGACCAGCTGGTTCACGCCCGGGGGAAGCTCGTCGCCCTCCTCGCGGTCGAAGACGCGGACACCGATGACCTTGCCGATCTCACCGTGAGGAACCTTGAGCGAGGTGTCACGCACCTCGCGGGCCTTCTCACCGAAGATCGCGCGGAGCAGGCGCTCTTCCGGGGTCAGCTCGGTCTCGCCCTTGGGCGTGACCTTGCCGACCAGGATGTCGCCGGCGACTACGTCCGCACCGATGCGGATGATGCCGCGCTCGTCGAGGTCCGCCAGGACCTCCTCGGAGACGTTCGGGATGTCCCGGGTGATCTCCTCGGGGCCCAGCTTGGTGTCACGGGCGTCGACCTCGTGCTCCTCGATGTGGATCGAGGAGAGGACGTCGTCCTGCACGAGGCGCTGCGACAGGATGATCGCGTCCTCGTAGTTGTGACCTTCCCAGGGCATGAACGCGACGAGCAGGTTCTTGCCGAGGGCCATTTCGCCCTCTTCGGTCGCAGGACCGTCGGCGAGGACCTGGGACTCGATGATCCGGTCACCCTCGTTGACGATGACCTTCTGGTTGACCGAGGTGCCCTGGTTCGAGCGGGAGAACTTGGCGACGCGGTACGTGGTGTACGTGCCGTCGTCGTTGGCGACGGTGATGTAGTCGGCCGAGACCTCCTGGACGACACCGTCCTTCTCCGCACGGATCGAGTCACCGGCGTCGACCGCACAGCGGTACTCCATGCCGGTGCCGACGAGCGGCGCCTCCGCCTTGATGAGCGGAACGGCCTGGCGCATCATGTTCGCGCCCATGAGGGCACGGTTGGCGTCGTCGTGCTCCAGGAAGGGGATCATCGCGGTCGCGACGGACACCATCTGGCGCGGGGAGACGTCCATGTAGTCGACGTCGCCGCCGGCGATGTAGTCGATCTCGCCGCCACGACGGCGAACCAGCACGCGGTTCTCGGTGAAGCGCATGTCGTCGGACAGGCCGGCGTTGGCCTGGGCGATGACGAAGCGGTCTTCCTCGTCGGCCGTCAGGTAGTCGACCTCGTCGGTGACGACACCGTCGATGACCTTGCGGTACGGGGTCTCGACGAAGCCGAACGCGTTGACGCGGCCGTAGGACGCGAGCGAGCCGATCAGACCGATGTTCGGGCCTTCAGGGGTCTCGATCGGGCACATGCGGCCGTAGTGCGACGGGTGGACGTCTCGGACCTCGAAGCCGGCCCGCTCACGGGACAGACCACCCGGACCGAGCGCCGACAGACGGCGCTTGTGGGTGAGACCCGACAGCGGGTTGTTCTGGTCCATGAACTGCGACAGCTGGCTGGTGCCGAAGAACTCCTTGATGGAGGCGACGACCGGCCGGATGTTGATCAGGGTCTGCGGCGTGATCGCCTCGACGTCCTGGGTCGTCATCCGCTCGCGGACGACGCGCTCCATACGAGCCAGACCCGTACGGACCTGGTTCTGGATGAGCTCGCCGACGTTGCGCAGACGACGGTTGCCGAAGTGGTCGATGTCGTCGGTCTCGACGACGATCGAACGACCCGACTCACCGATGGTCTCGGTCTCACCGGCGTGCAGCTTGACCAGGTACTTGATGGTCGCGATGACGTCGTCGGTGGTGAGCACGCCGGCGTCCAGCGGCTCGTCGGCGCCGAGCTTCTTGTTCACCTTGTAGCGGCCGACCTTCGCGAGGTCGTAGCGCTTCGGGTTGAAGTAGAGGTTCTCGAGCAGCGTCTGAGCGGCTTCGCGGGTCGGCGGTTCGCCCGGACGCAGCTTGCGGTAGATGTCGAGCAGCGCGTCGTCCTGGCCCTGGGTGTGGTCCTTCTCCAGGGTGGCGCGCATGGACTCGTACTCGCCGAACTCCTCGAGGATCTGCTCGGTGGTCCAGCCGAGAGCCTTCAGGAGGACGGTGACGGACTGCTTGCGCTTGCGGTCGATGCGAACACCGACCATGTCGCGCTTGTCGATCTCCATCTCGAGCCAGGCACCCCGGGAAGGGATGATCTTGGCGGCGAAGATGTCCTTGTCGGACGTCTTGTCGATGGAGGAGTCGAAGTAGACACCGGGGGAACGGACGAGCTGCGACACGACGACACGCTCGGTGCCGTTGATGACGAAGGTGCCCTTGTTGGTCATGAGCGGGAAATCGCCCATGAAGACCGTCTGAGACTTGATCTCTCCGGTCTCGTTGTTCGTGAACTCGGCAGTGACGAAAAGCGGCGCCGCGTACGTGAAGTCGCGGTCCTTGCACTCGTCGACCGAGTTCTTCGCCGGCTCGAAACGGTGGTCGCGGAACGTCAGCGACATCGACCCGGAGAAGTCCTCGATCGGCGAGATCTCCTCGAAGATCTCTTCCAGACCGGACTTGGTGGGAACGTCCTGTCCGCTCTCAAGCGCCGACTCGACGCGAGACTTCCAGGCGGCGTTGCCGAGCAGCCAGTCAAAGCTCTCGGTCTGCAGCGCCAGGAGGTTCGGAACCTCGAGGGGCTCCTTGATCTTTGCAAAGGAGATGCGCAGCGGGGCGGTGCTGGCACCGTTGTTCGTATTGGTCGAGGCGTTGCGCGAGGCGGCCAAGAGGGGGTCCTTCCGAGGGCTCGGACTCACTACGCGCGTACCGGTCCCAGCTGACACAGAAGACAAGCGCCCCCCATCTGGTCAAAGGACCAGCTCAGGGCCGTTCAATCAAGTGTGCTCATGCGTGGGCATGCCCCTGGCGACGGGCAGGGGGCAGCTAACAGGCAGCGCAAAGGGTCAGTGTAGCCACTAGGCTCACTGATGTCCAGACCAGGTTTCCGGAAACCGGCAACAGGCCTTCCCCATGTCGTTGAAACAACCTTGCGTCCCGCTCGGCTCCGCATACAGAGCGCGTAACAGTACTGCCCTCTTCGTAGTCGATCCATGCCCGATGTGGACCCGATCCATGCCTCGGATCTCGGATCGGGCCTGTCGATCTCGCGACGGATCTGAGAATTGCGCGCCGCGTCCCGTTCGTCAAGGCCCCCTGCTCCGAGCGGATCACCGAAGGACCCTGCCGCAGAGCAACGATGATCACCCTACTCCCCAACGAGACCGGGGCAAGTCAGGCACTCCGAGTACGCCAAAGGGCGACCACCCTTACGGGTGATCGCCCCTTGAATGGGGCCCAGGAGGGCCCCAGAGGTGTTACTTGACGGTCACAGACGCGCCGGCAGCCTTGAGGGACTCGGCAGCCTTGTCAGCGGCCTCCTTGGCGACCTTCTCGAGGATCGGCTTCGGAGCGCCGTCGACGAGGTCCTTGGCCTCCTTGAGGCCCAGGGAGGTGAGCTCGCGCACGACCTTGATGACCTGGATCTTCTTGTCGCCAGCGCCCTCGAGGATGACGTCGAACTCGTCCTGCTCCTCAGCGGCCTCGGGGGCAGCGCCACCGGCGGCGGGGCCGGCAACGGCGACGGCCGCGGCGGCGGTGACGTCGAACTTCTCCTCGAACGCCTTCACGAACTCGGAGAGCTCGATGAGGGTGAGCTCCTCGAACTGAGCGAGCAGGTCTTCCTGGCTGAGCTTCGCCATGATGGGCGATCCTTCCACTAAATCGGCAGGTGCCGGATGTATATAGAGGCGGGCGTAACGGCCCGCTTTGACCCACGCACTAGGCGGCGTGGATCAGTGCGCGAGCCGAATTACTCGGCACCGCCCTGCTCGGCGAGCTTGACGCGAAGCGCTTCCGCAGTGCGGACGAACTTCGACGGCAGCGCCTGGAAGAGCGAGGCAGTCTGAGACTGCTTGCCCTTGAACGCGCCGGCCAGCTTGCTGAGCAGAACCTCGCGGGACTCGAGGTCCGCAAGCTTCTTGATCTCATCGGCGGTGAGCGCCTTACCATCAAGGACACCCGCCTTGATGATGAGGTTCGGGTTTTCCTTGGCGAAGTCACGCAGGCTCTTCGCCGACTCCACCGGGTCACCGGTGATGAAGGCGACCGCGGTGGGACCAGCGAAGTGCTCGTCCAGCGCGGTGATCCCGGCCTGGTTGGCCGCAATCTTGGTCAGCGTGTTCTTCACCACGGCGTACTGGGCGTTCTCACCGAGAGAGCGACGCAGCGTCTTGAGCTGCGCGACGGTGAGACCCCGGTACTCGGTCAGCACGGCGGCGTTCGAGTCGCGGAACTGGTCCGTGAGCTCGGCTACCGCGGCAGCCTTGTTGGGCGTCGGCATAGTGCGTCGGCCTCCTTCCGGGTGATGAGGACCGCTCAGAAGGGGCATAAATACGAAACGCCCCGGCGCAGGCGCCAGGGCGTAGCTCAACCGGAACGAGTCCGGGAACTTTCCTTGAACACCTGCGCAGGACGTCCGTCGTTAGCGGATCCTTCGGCCACCGCCCCCTTGCGGGCACGGCAACGACCAGCGGTCTTTGGCTTCTCCGGAAGAGTACGTGACCGTTCGCCGGTCAGGCAAATCGGTCAGCCCGCCGGCCGGCGGCCGGCCGGGGTCAGGCCCCCGCGCCCGCCCCGCCCATCTCCTTGAGCATCGCGAAGAGGTCGAAGGTCTCGCTGTCGGCCGGGGGCTGCACGGCCGCCGCCGAGCCGTAGTCCGAGTAGTAGGCGTCCAGGTCGATCTTGCCTCCGGCCATCTCCATGGAGACGCTCATGCGGGCCGGGTAGCCGTCCTTGTTGACCCAGAGGTTCGTGTCGTAGCCCTTGAGGCCGGCCTTCCGGACGGTCTCGATCAGCGCCGTGCGGTCGGCCTCGGACAGCACCTTGGAGGACTCGTTGGCGGCGAGCATCTCTTCGAAGCTCAGCGTGCCCTGGTAGTGCTCCGCGCTGACGCCCTCGACCTGCTCGGTGCCGACGTGCTTGAGGTTCTTCGAGTCGAGCAGGAGCGCGATCTGCTGGGCCGGATCCTGGTTCATGCTGCTCATGCCGCCCAGGCCGCCGAGGTCGGCAGGGCCCGCGCCCCCGGCCTTCGCGGCGGCGTCCAGGTCCAGCTTCATCCAGCGCTTGCCGTCCAGCTGCGCGGCGTTCGCGGTGCCCATGTCCATGTACATGACGTTGTTCGCGACCACCATGCGGATGGCTTCGGGGACCTCCCCGCCGCCCGCGGCGGCGAGGTCCTTGAACATCGAGCCCTTCATGGTGATGTCCATGACGGCCGGGTCCCACCCCTGGACCCCGGAAAGCTCCATCGTGCCGCCACCGGCCTTGCTGTCCGCCGGCAGCGACATCGTCATGCGGACCTTGGCCGACTTCGCCGCCGCCGTCTTCTTGTAGGCGGCCTGGACGGCCTCCGCGGGGCTCTGCTTCGCCGGGGCCGGAGACTGCGCCGCGGGCTCGTCCGCGGCCTTCGTGGCGCCGTCCTGACATCCCGCGACGCCGACCATGACGGTGACCGCGGCCACCGAGACACCGGCACGCGTCCATACGGATTTCTTCTTCATTCCCCACCCCTTGGATACGGCACTGCGGAACGATCGCAAACTGCCTGCGCATCGCAGGCAGTTCACTGTGAACCACGTGTGGATCGCCTGTCGAGCAGGTTAGGCGCGGCGCGGCGACGCGCACGGACAAAAAAACCGGGCCCCCCGCCCCCCTGGAAGGGGGCGAAGGGCCCGGATTCGACCGTTCAGCGAGCCGTGAGGCTCAGAGCCCGAGGGCCCGGGGCTGATCAGACCGCGGCCGGGTCTTCCTCGACGAGGAGGTTCCGGGTGCGGTTGGAGTCCAGCAGGATGCCGGGACCCATCGTGGTGCTGAGGGCGGCCTTCTTGATGTAGCGGCCCTTCGCGGCGGACGGCTTCAGACGAAGGATCTCGTCCAGGGCCGCGCCGTAGTTCTCGACCAGCTGCTCATCGGAGAAGGAGACCTTGCCGATGATGAAGTGCAGGTTCGAGTGCTTGTCGACGCGGAACTCGATCTTGCCACCCTTGATCTCGGTGACAGCCTTCGCGACGTCCATCGTGACGGTGCCGGTCTTCGGGTTCGGCATCAGGCCACGGGGACCGAGCACGCGGCCGAGGCGGCCGACCTTGCCCATGAGGTCCGGCGTGGCGACAACGGCGTCGAACTCGTTGAGGCGGTTGCCCTTGGCGATCTCGTTGATGAGCTCGTCGTCGCCGACAATGTCGGCGCCGGCGGCTTCCGCGGCCGCAGCACGGTCACCGGTCGCGAAGACCAGGACCCGGGCGGTCTTGCCGGTGCCGTGCGGGAGGTTCACGGTGCCGCGGACCATCTGGTCGGCCTTGCGCGGGTCTACACCCAGGCGGAAGGCGACCTCGACGGTGCCGTCGAACTTCGTGGTGGAGGTCTCCTTGGCGAGACGGACGGCCTCGAGCGGGGCGTACTGCTTCTCCCGGTCGACCTTGGCGTCCGCAGCGCGGAGAGTCTTGCTGCGCTTCACTTCTGCTCCTGTGTTGTGGCTTCAGGTGTGGAGTCGTGGTGCGGACCAGCGCTTGGCCCTACCACTGTGGTGCTGGGGTGGCTGAATCAGCCTTCGACCGTGATGCCCATCGAACGCGCGGTGCCGGCGATGATCTTCTCGGCCGCGTCGATGTCGTTGGCGTTCAGGTCAGGCATCTTGAGCGTGGCGATCTCGCGAACCTGGTCACGCGTAAGCTTCGCGACCTTCGTCTTGTGCGGCTCGCCAGAGCCCTTCTCCACGCCGGCGCTCTTCAGGATGAGGCGCGCGGCCGGCGGCGTCTTGGTGATGAAGGTGAAGGAGCGGTCGTCGTAGACCGTGATCTCCACCGGCACGACCATGCCACGCTGCGACTCGGTCGCGGCGTTGTAGGCCTTGCAGAACTCCATGATGTTGACGCCGTGCTGACCGAGCGCGGGGCCGACCGGCGGAGCCGGGTTGGCCGCACCGGCCTTGATCTGGAGCTTGATAAGCCCCGTGATCTTCTTCTTCTTGGGAGGCATTGCTCTCTCCGGGTCCTAGTGAGAGTTTTTCGCCGCCAATCCGGTCATCCGGATGGAGGCATACCGCACCACGATAACGGGTATCGGCGCGGGGCAGAAAACCGAGCAGGTCAGACCGCCCGCAAGCGGGCAATCTGACCTGTCCGGAAGCGTGTGCCAGAAGGCTGTGGATCAGTTCTTCTGGATCTGGTCGAAGCTGAGCTCGACCGGGGTCTCGCGGCCGAAGATCTCGACGAGACCCTTGACCTTCTTCGAGTCCGGGTTGATCTCGTTGATGGTCGCCTGCAGCGTCGCGAACGGGCCGTCGGTGACGGTGACCGAGTCGCCGACCTCGAAGTCCAGGACCTCGATGGCGCGCTTGACGGCGGGCGCCGGCAGACCGGCCTCTTCCGCTGCCAGCTTGGCGGCCTTCTCCTGCAGCTCCGGAGCGAGCATCTTGACGATCTCGTCCAGGGTCAGCGGGTACGGGTCGTACGCGTTGCCCACGAAGCCGGTGACACCGGGGGTGTTGCGGACGACGCCCCAGGACTCGTTCGTCAGATCCATGCGGACGAGAACGTAACCGGGCAGCTTGTTCTGCCGGACGTTCTTGCGCTCGCCGTTCTTGATCTGGACGATCTCTTCCTCGGGCACCTCGGCCTGGTAGATGAAGTCCTCGACGTTGAGCGAGACGGCGCGCTGCTCCAGGTTGGCCTTCACGCGCTTCTCGTAGCCGGCGTACGTGTGGATGACGTACCACTCGCCGGGCAGGAGGCGCAGCTCTTCGCGCAGGGCCTGGATGGGGTCGACGGGCTCGGCGGGCTCGGCGTCGGCGGCCTCGACGGCCTCCGCGTCATCGGCCTCGGCGGCGTCCTCGTCGTCGGAAGCCTCGACGGCCTCGTCCTCGTCGGTGCCCTCGGAGTCGGCGGCCTCTTCGGCGTCGTCAGCCTCTTCGGCGTCGTCGTCCTCGGAGTCGGCCTCGGCGTCGATCTCGCCCTCGACGTGCAGCGCGGCCTCTTCGGCGGCGACACCCGCCTCGGCGTCGGCGAGCTCGGCCTCGTCCGGGTCCACAGCGTCTGCAGCCTCGACGATGTCGAGCTCGTCCTCGACGGACTCGACGGAGTCGGGGCTCACGTTCAGGTTCGGGTCAGACACGGTGGCTGCTTCTTCCTGGATACAAAAGGTGGTCGAACATGCGAAAACGGGCGGCACCCATCAAGGCGCCGCCCTCCGCGGGGATCAGCCGAAGACGAACTTGATGGCTTCCTGGAACCCATAGTCAATCACGGTCACCAGACCGATCATGATGACGACGAAGACAATCACCACAGAGGTGTACGTCGTCAGCTGGTTGCGAGTGGGCCAAACAACCTTGCGGAGTTCCGCGACGATCTGGCGGTAGAACAGCGCGAGACGACCCAGAGGGCCCTTCTTGCCGCGCTTGCCGCCCTTGCGGGCCTTCTTCTCGCGAGTGTCATCCTCGGCGTCAGGCATGTCGATGGAGCCCAGGGCGTCCGTCACGTCTCTCACCTGAATCCGGGTCGTGGCCGTAGCCGCGCCCGGTTGCGCCGCACGGCACTGCATCTAAGTACGTACCTGCGCACACACATCCGAAGAAGGAGTGTGGAGCAGGGCCGGAGGGACTCGAACCCCCAACCGCTGGTTTTGGAGACCAGTGCTCTACCAATTGAGCTACGACCCTTTGCGTCCCTCAACCTACCGCATCCAGGCGAGTGCACGGTGTGCTCGCGCTCTGCAGCGGTCGACGAGGGCCAACGACGGTTGAGTGTACGTGGTCCGGGCCCTGACGTCGAACAGCACCGTCCGCAGAGCGTCCGTCCGGTAACTGAAACAGAGTGCGGGGCTCGTTTGACGTCTGGGACGATTGGCCGCATGACCTCTGAAACGCCTTCCGCCGAGCGCCGCGTATCCGCCCGTATCGGTGCCATCTCCGAGTCCGCCACCCTCGCCGTCGACGCCAAGGCCAAGGCCCTCAAGGCCGCCGGGCGTCCGGTGATCGGTTTCGGAGCGGGTGAGCCCGACTTCCCGACCCCGGACTACATCGTCGACGCCGCGGTCGAGGCCTGCCGCAACCCCAAGTACCACCGCTACACGCCGGCCGGCGGTCTGCCCGAGCTGAAGGCCGCCATCGCCGCGAAGACGCTGCGCGATTCCGGCTACGAGGTCGACGCTTCCCAGGTCCTCGTGACCAACGGCGGCAAGCAGGCGATCTACGAGGCGTTCGCGGCCATCCTGGACCCGGGCGACGAGGTCATCGTCCCGGCCCCGTACTGGACCACGTACCCGGAGTCGATCCGTCTCGCCGGCGGTGTCCCGGTCGAGGTCGTCGCCGACGAGACCACCGGTTACCGGGTCTCCGTCGAGCAGCTGGAAGCGGCCCGCACCGAGCGCACGAAGGTCGTCCTCTTCGTCTCCCCCTCGAACCCGACCGGCGCCGTCTACTCCGAGGCCGACGTCGAGGCGATCGGCCGCTGGGCCGTCGAGAAGGGCCTGTGGGTCCTGACCGACGAGATCTACGAGCACCTGGTCTACGGCGACGCGAAGTTCGTCTCGCTCCCGACGATCGTTCCCGAGCTGGCCGACAAGTGCATCGTCGTCAACGGCGTGGCCAAGACGTACGCCATGACGGGCTGGCGCGTGGGCTGGGTCATCGGCCCGAAGGACGTGGTCAAGGCCGCGACCAACCTCCAGTCGCACGCCACCTCCAACGTCTCCAACGTGGCCCAGGTCGCGGCGCTGGCCGCCGTCTCCGGCAACCTGGACGCCGTCCACGCGATGCGCACGGCATTCGACCGCCGCCGCCAGACGATGGTGCGGATGCTGAACGAGATCGACGGCGTCTTCTGCCCGACCCCCGAGGGCGCGTTCTACGTCTACCCCGCGGTCAAGGACATCCTCGGCAAGGAGATCCGCGGCAAGCGCCCGCAGACCTCCGTCGAGCTCGCCGCGCTGATCCTGGACGAGGCCGAGGTCGCGGTCGTTCCGGGCGAGGCCTTCGGCACCCCCGGCTACCTCCGCCTCTCCTACGCCCTGGGCGACGAGGACCTGGTCGAGGGCGTCTCCCGCATCCAGAAGCTCCTGGCGGAGGCCAAGGCCTAGGCCTTGGCCTCAAGCGGCCCGCAGCCCGACCTGAGCGGCGGCTCCCCCCGGGGGGAACCGCCGCTCAGGCGTTCGCGGCACCCTCCGGCCCCCCGGATTTACGTTCGGGCAAGGACCCGTTCAGGGAATCGGGCTGCCGATCGGGTGACAAGTGCGGCAGGATCGGCGAATGGAGCACGTACGCGATCTCACGCTTCTGCCGAAAGCCCACCTCCACCTGCACTTCACCGGCTCGATGCGCCCGTCGACCCTGCTGGAGCTCGCCGACAAGTACGGGGTACGCCTCCCGGACGCCCTCACCTCCGCCGAGCCACCGAAGCTCCGCGCCACCGACGAACGCGGCTGGTTCCGCTTCCAGCGGCTCTACGACGCCGCCCGCTCCTGCCTGCGCGAGCCCGACGACATCCGCCGCCTGGTCCGCGAGGCCGCGGAGGAGGACGTGCGCGACGGCAGCGGCTGGCTGGAGATCCAGGTGGATCCCACTTCCTACGCCCCCCTCCTCGGCGGGATGATCCCGGCCGTCGAGATCATCCTCGACGCCGTGGACGCCGCCTCCCGCGAGACGGGCCTCGGCATGCGCGTGGTCATCGCCGCCAACCGCATGAAGCACCCCCTCGACGCCCGCACCCTGGCCCGGCTCGCCGTGCGCTACGCCGACCGCGGCATCGTCGGTTTCGGCCTCTCCAACGACGAGCGCCGCGGCATGGCCCGCGACTTCGACCGGGCCTTCGCCATCGCCCGCGAGGGCGGACTGCTCGCGGCCCCGCACGGCGGCGAGCTCACCGGCCCGTCCTCCGTCCGCGACTGCCTCGACGATCTGCACGCAGCCCGCATCGGGCACGGCGTACGGGCCGCCGAGGATCCCCGCCTGCTCAAGCGGCTCGCCGACCGGCAGATCACCTGTGAGGTCTGCCCGGCGTCCAACGTCGCCCTCGGCGTCTACGAACACCCCGAGGACGTCCCGCTGCGCACCCTCTTCGAGGCCGGGGTGCCGATGGCCCTGGGTGCGGACGATCCGCTGCTCTTCGGGTCCCGGCTCGCGGCCCAGTACGAGATCGCCCGCGAGCACCACGCCTTCACGGACGCGGAGCTCGCCGAGCTGGCCCGCCAGTCGGTGCGCGGCAGCGCCGCTCCCGGCGACGTGCAGGAGAAGCTGCTGGCCGGGATCGACGACTGGATCGCCTCGTAGCGGGCGGTGCGCGTCAGCGTGTGAGCCGCAGGTCGCCCTCGTGGCAGTCGGCCCGCACGCGGGCTCCGTCCGGGAAGCCGATCTCCAGGTGGGTGCGCCCCTGCGCGGGCAGCGCGAACTCGGCGACCGACTCCACGGTCTCGCCGAGGTGGCGCAGGAAGGGGTGGTCGCCGAGGTCCTCGCCGACCTCGATGCGGCCCCACTCCCCCATGTCGTAGGGCTCGTGCGGCGCCTCGGATTCCACGATGAGGCAGGCGTCGGACCCGGTGGTGATCCGGGTGGACTCCCCGTCGCTGTCGAGGAGCCATACGTCGAGGGGTGCCTCGGAGCGTTCGCCGTCGCTGATGTGCCAGGACGCGACGACTCTTCTGATCGTGCGTCCCACCAGCCGGGTGGGGTCCGTACCGGCCCCGTGCAGGGGACAGAGCATGGGCGGGCCGGGGCTCCTCAGATGCTGACGCCGACCGTCACCGGCTCGTTGACCAGGGTGACGCCGAAGGCCGCGTGGACGCCCGCGACGACCTCGCGGGCCAGGGCGAGGAGGTCTTCGGTGGTGGCCTCGCCCCGGTTGGTGAGGGCGAGGGTGTGCTTGGTGGAGATGCGGGCGGGGCCGTCGCCGTAGCCCTTGGTGAAGCCGGCCTTGTCGATCAGCCAGGCCGCGCTGGTCTTCGTACGGCCCTCCCCGGCGGGGTACGCGGGCGGTGCGGTCTCGGGGCCGAGCCGCTCCTGGGCGCGGGCGAGGAAGGCGGCGTACGCCTCGTCGCCGAGGATCGGGTTGTGGAAGAAGGAGCCGGCCGACCAGGTGTCGTGGTCGGCGGGGTCGAGGACCATGCCCTTGCCGGCGCGCAGCCGCAGGACGGTCTCGCGGGCCTGCGCGGCGGGCACCCGGTCGCCGGCCTCGACGCCGAGGGCGCGGGCCGTCTCGGGGTACTTGACCGGTGCGGACAGGCCGCCCGCGTCCTCCAGGGCGAACCGGACGCGCAGGACGACGTACCGGTCGGGCTGGTGCTTGAAGAGGCTGTCGCGGTACGAGAACGCGCACTCGGCGGCCGGGAGCGTGACCGTCTCCCCGCGCGTGCGGTCGTAGGCGACGACCTCGGTGATCGTGTCGCAGACCTCCTGGCCGTACGCCCCGACGTTCTGGATCGGGGTGGCGCCGGCCGAGCCGGGGATCCCGGCGAGGCATTCGATGCCCGCGAGCCCGGCGTCGACCACGCGGGCGACGGCCTCGCTCCAGTTCTCACCGGCCGCGAGCTCCAGCCGGGTCCCGTCGAGCGCGAACCCGGTGGTCGCGATCCGCAGGGCGGTGCCGTCGAAGCCCTGGTCGCCGATGACCAGGTTGCTGCCGCCGCCGATGACCAGGAGCGGGGTGCCGCTCTCGTCCGCGGCGCGCACGGTGGCGACGACCTCGGCGTCGGTGGTCGCGGTGACCAGCCGGGCGGCGGGGCCGCCGAGCCGGAAGGTGGTCAGCGGGGCGAGGGGGGCGTCGTGGAGTTCCTGCACGTGGACAAGAGTACGGTCCGCGTCCCTCCGACCAGGCGGGGCCACGGACCGTACGCGTACCGCAGGGCCGTACGGGGCCTCGACGGCCCGCCTCAGCCGCGCTCCGACTCCTGCTCCGTTCCCCGCTGCTCCGCCTGTTCGGCGAGGCGGCGCTCCGCCTCGGCCCAGCCGATGGGGAGCTCGCTCGCCGGTACGGTCCAGAAGACGAACCCGGCCTCCTTCGTATAGGCGGCGGCCGCCCGGGAGCTGGAGCGGTGCGGTTCGCTGCCCGCGAAGCGGTAGAGGGCGTCCCGGTCCTCCCAGGCGGACAGGGTCAGGAAGGTGCGGTGCAGGACCCGGGCCCGCAGGGCGACCCCGTGGGCTCCGGGGGCCTTGCGCATCTGGCGGACGATGCCGGGCGACCTGAGGAAGAACCTCAGGGCTCCGGTCAGGCTCGTGGTCTCGAAGCGGGAGGCCATGACGTAGACCTCGGCGCCGGGTGCGGGCCGGGTGGGCGTGGACCAGGGGATGTCGGGCATGACGGGCCTTTCCTCACTGGTGACGTGTCGTACGGGACTTCGTGCGGGGCCGCGGCTGCGGTTCCCCCGCCGGCCGCCGCGCGGGCACCGGCCGGCGAGCGGGACCCGCTCAGACGGCCACCTTCTCGGGGGCGTGCCCGTCGGCCGGGGCCTCGCCCCGGTCGTCCGCCGGCCGGTCCGCCGTCGGCGGGGCCGCGGCGGCCCGGGCCTTCTCCTCGGCCCGGCCGGGCAGCAGCAGTGCCAGCGCGGCCGCCACGGCGACGGCCGCGCCGCCGATCCAGAGGGCGGGGACGGTGCCGTCGGTGAAGGACTGCCCGGACTGGTAGCCGCCCTGGGCGGAGAAGACGGAGGCGAGGACGGCGACGCCGAGGGCTCCGCCGACTTCGCGCAGGGCGCTGTTGGCTCCGGCGGCCTTGCCCTGGTCGGCGGGGGCGACGGTGGACATGAGGGCGTTGGAGGCGGGAGCGAAGAACAGGCCCATCCCGATGCCGCTGATGATCATCGCCGGGAGCTGGTCGGCGTAGGAGACTTCGGTGCCCAGGATCACGGCGAACCAGCCGAGACCGATGGCCTGGAGCGCCAGCCCGGCGACCACGACGGGCCGGCTGCCGATCCGGTCGGAGAGGATCCCGGAGATCGGGGCGACGATCATGGGCATGGCGGTCCAGGGGAGCATGCGCAGCCCGGCTTCGGTGGGCGAGTAGCCGAGGACGCTCTGGAGGAACTGGCTCAGCAGGAAGATCGAGCCGAACATCCCGACGAACATCAGCAGGCTCGCCATGTTGATGCCGAAGAAGCCGCGGTCGCGGAAGAGCCGCATGGGCAGCACCGGGTTGGCGTTGCGGAAACCGTGGAGGACGAACCCGCCCACGAGCGCGGTCCCCACCAGCAGTGCGGTGAGCACGGAGGGGCTGGTCCAGCCGTGCGCGTTGGCGTTGACCAGCCCGTAGACGACGCCGAAGAGCCCGCCGCTGATGAGCACGGTGCCCGGGACGTCGAGCTTCGCGTGCGGGGCGGTGGACTCGCCGAGCCGCATCCGGGAGAGCGGCATGAGCGCCAGTCCGACCGGGACGTTCAGCCAGAAGATCCACTGCCAGGAGATGTGCTCGGTGAGGCTGCCGCCGATGAGCGGCCCGCTCGCGACGGCGAGGCCGGTGAGTGCTCCGTAGATGCCGAGGGCCATTCCGCGCCGGGCGGCGGGGACGGCGACGGTCAGCAGCGTGAGCGAGAGCGGCATCATGATCGCCGCGCCGACTCCCTGGACGGCTCGGGCGGCGATGAGCTCGTCGATGCCGGGCGACAGGGCCGCGGCGGCGGACGCGACGGTGAACACGGCGGTACCGGCTATGAAGAGCCGCCGGCGGCCGAACCGGTCACCGAGGGCCGCGCCGAACATGAGCAGGACGGCGAAGGTGAGCGTGTACGCGTTCACCGTCCACTCCAGGTCCTCCAGCTTGCCGCCGAGGTCCTCGCGGATGGAGGGGAGCGCGGTGGTGACGACGAGGTTGTCGAGCGCGGCCATGAAGCTGGCGGCCCCGGTGATGACGAGGGCCCAGACCGCGGGCCCGCGAAGCTTGGTGTCCTGCACGATTTCCCCCAAAACTAGTTATTGATCACTAACTTCAACGGACAGACGTGTGCCCTGCGCGGGCCGACTCGCGGACGCGGAGGGAGGGAGAGGGGTGGAGCCACGAAGCCATGGACGGACGGCCGTACTCGGCCGCACTCGCCCATACCGCGCTACTGAGCCCGGCCGTCCGGGTACAAGCCTTCCCAGACCCGGTGCTCGGGAGGGAACCCCATGGCGGACAGGGTGTTGATGAGCATTCCGTACGCGAGGAAGCTGGTCGTCTCCTTCACGTCCCCCCCGAGCGGCACGTGCAGGGTGTCCCACAACTCCATCCAGGCGGCCCGCACCATCTCGCCGAACTCCGGCTCCCCGGCAGCCTCGGCGGCGGCGACGGTCACGTACGTCTGGAGCAGCATCTGCAGCTTGTCGGGGTGCTCGGCGATCAGGTTCATGTACGCCGCGCTCATCGCCTGGACCGCATCCTCGCCCTGGAGGCCCTTGCCGGCCTCGTCCAGGACGAGCCGGATGTCCTCCATGCAGCGAGCGGCGGCGGCCAGGAAGATGGCCTGCTTGTTCGGAAAGAGCCGGAACAGGTACGGCTGGGACACCCCGACCCGCCCGGCGATCGCCTCGGTGGAGGTCCCGTAGTACCCGCCCCGCGCGAACTCGCGCATCGCCGCCAGGATGACGCTCTCGCGCCGCTCTTCCGCACTCATCCTTGCCATGCTGCAAAGTTAGTACTCAATCACTAACTTGACAAGCCGCACCCGGAGCGAGCAACAAAGAAGGCTCTGACCTGCGAGTTTCCTCGCCGGCCAGAGCCTTCCTCGTCACGCCTGAGCGCATGGGACCCCAGTGGCTCCCAGGGGACCCCCGGGACCCGGGGGTGGTCCGCTCCTACGCGAGAGCGACCACCGCGCGCGACATCCCCAGCACCTTCTGCCCGGCGCTCATGGCCGTCAGGTCGACCCGCACCCGGTTGTCGTCCAGCTTCGCCGCGACCTTGGCCGTGACCTCGATCAGCGCGCCCTGCCCGTCGTTCGGGACGACGACCGGCTTCGTGAACCGCACCCCGTACTCGACGACCGCGCCCGGGTCGCCCACCCAGTCGGTCACCACGCGGATCGCCTCGGCCATGGTGAACATGCCGTGGGCGATCACGTCGGGCAGTCCGACCTCGGTGGCGAACTTCTCGTTCCAGTGGATCGGGTTGAAGTCACCCGACGCACCCGCGTACCGCACCAGCGTCGCCCGCGTCACGGGGAAGGACGCCGCCGGCAGCTCGGTGCCGACCTCGACGTCGTCGTACTGGATCTGAGCAGCCATCTCAGGCCTCCTCGGGAGCGGAACCGGCGGCGGCGGGAGCGGCGGCGGGCTCGGGCGCCCGGGAGACGAGCTTCGTCCAGGCGGTCACCACGTGCTCGCCGGACTCGTCGTGGACCTCACCGCGGATGTCGATGATGTCGTTGCCCGCGAGCGACTTGACGGCCTCGATGGTCGAGGTCACCGTCAGCCGGTCACCGGCCCGCACGGGGCGGGTGTACGCGAACTTCTGGTCCCCGTGCACGACGCGGCTGTAGTCCAGCCCCAGCTGCGGGTCGGCGACGACCTGACCGGCCGCCGCGAACGTGATGGCGAACACGAAAGTCGGCGGGGCGATCACGTCCTGGTGACCGAAGGCCTTGGCTGCCTCGGGATCCGTGTACACCGGATTGGCGTCACCCACGGCGACCGCGAATTCGCGGATCTTCTCCCGGCCGACCTCGTACGGATCGGTGGGCGGGTAGCTCCGCCCCACGAAGGACTGGTCGAGCGCCATGACTCCCTACCTCCTTGTTGAAACGATCTGTCGAAACGACACAAGGCCGCCCCCAGTGAAGGGGACGACCTCATGACGGTAAGACTGTGCCTGTTGTACGAGACTTCGCCAGGTGTTAGCGGGTCTCGCGGTGCGCGGTGTGCGAGTTGCAACGCGGGCAGTGCTTCTTCATCTCAAGACGGTCCGGGTTGTTACGCCGGTTCTTCTTGGTGATGTAGTTCCGCTCCTTGCACTCCACGCAGGCCAGCGTGATCTTCGGGCGGACGTCGGTGGCAGCCACGTGAGTGCTCCTTGACGGACAATTGGACGGATGAACGCATAAAAGAGTAGCCGATCGGGAGACCGACCCCGCAATCGGCTACTGTGTGTAGCGGCGACCGGACTTGAACCGGTGACACAGCGATTATGAGCCGCTTGCTCTACCGACTGAGCTACGCCGCTTTGATGAGATCCGCTCCCCACCCGAGGGTGGGGAACCTCTCTCACCAGAGCCCCAATGCGGAATCGAACCGCAGACCTTCTCCTTACCATGGAGACGCTCTACCGACTGAGCTATTGGGGCGAGCGAGGAAGACATTACACGGTCGTCCGCCGATCGCCCAAATCCTTTGCGGGGCCTGGGCTCCGAGCACCACCGCCGCCTTTCCCGATCCGCGCGAAACGCGTCTCCGGCCCCTCTCCGGGCACCTTTCACCCCGAAAGGTGTCAGGCATCACACCCGCGCTCACCCGAGTTGCACCCTGCGTCACCACGAAGGCCCCGCCCGCCCCCGGAGGAGATCCCGGAGCGGTCCACCCAGACGCACCGGTACGACTATTGCCCTCTTCCGCGAAGCGGGCACCCCTGCCCCCTAGGCTCTGAGCACGCTGCGTGATCTTGGGCCGCGGGCCGCGGCCACGGCCCCAGGAACCGCCCGAGCCACCGCAGGAGCGCGATGTCCGACAGCCAGCCGCAGCAGCCGTCCCCCTCCCCGCGCAACCGCCCCGGCAGCGGCCAGGGGCAAGGCCAGGGGCACCGCCCCGAGAGCGCCCAGGGCAGCCCGGGGCCGGCGGCCCCCGAGTCCACCACCCTGCTCCTGACCGGCGCCCGCCTCACCGACGGCCGCGCCGTCGACGTCCGCCTCGGCGGCGGCCGGATCCAGGCCGTCGGGACGGCCGGCAGCCTGCCCGCCGCCGCGGGCGCCCGCGTCGACCTCACCGGCTACCTGCTGCTCCCCGCCCCCGCCGAGCCCCACTCCCACGGGGACACCGCACTGACCGCGGACAGCGAGGGGCCCGTCTCCTACGCCCCCGACGAGGTGCAGCGCCGCGCCACCGAGGCCGCCCTGCTCCAGCTCGGGCACGGCGCCACGGCCGTGCGGTCCCACGTCCGCATCGGCGACGTGCACGGCCTGGGCCCCCTGGAGGCCGTGCTCCAGGCCCGCCGCTCCCTGCGCGGGCTCACCGATCTCACCACCGTCGCCGTACCCCGGCTGCTGACCGGGGTCGCCGGGGCCGACGGGCTCGCCATGCTGCGGGACGCCGTGAAGATGGGCGCCTCCGTCATCGGCGGCTGCCCCGACCTCGACCCGGACCCCACCGGCTTCCTCGAAGCCGTACTGGAACTCGCCTCCGAGCACGGCTGCCCCGTCGACCTGCACACCGACGGAGACGACCCCGCCCGCCTGTCCCGGCTGGCGGCCATGGCCGGCGGGCTGCGGCCCGGGGTCTCCATCGGGCCCTGCGGGGGTCTGTCCCGGCTCCCGCTGGACGTGGCGTCCCGGGCCGCCGACCAGCTGGCGGCCGCCGGCGTACGGGTGACCTGCCTCCCCCAGGGCGACTGCGCGGCCCTGGAACGGCGGGGCCTGCGCACCGCCCCCGTCCGGCTGCTGCGCGCCGCCGGGGTCCGTGTCGCGGCCGGCAGCGGGGCCCTGCGCGACGCGGGCAACCCGGTCGGGCGCGGGGACCCGCTCGAAGCCGCGTACCTCCTGGCCTCCCAGGGCGGTCTCCGCGCCACCGAGGCCTACCACTCGGTGGCCGGCGCCGCCCGCGAGGCGATGGGCCTGCCGGAGGTGCGGGTGGAGGCCGGCTTCCCGGCGGAGCTGCTCGCCGTGCGCGGGGAACGGATCGCGAGCGTGCTGTCCCTCGCGTACAGCCGGATCGTGATCCACCGCGGGCGGGTGGTAGCCCGGACGAGTGCCGTACGGGAGTACTGCGACTCCGCCGTGGCTGTGGCCCTGGACCTGCCCCGGCAGGGCCGTATGGAGCCCGGCCCCTGAGGGTTCACCACATGTTCCCGGGCGCGCTCGCCCGGCTCGTCGTACGGTCGTGGCATGCGCATCGTCATCGCGGGTGGACACGGTCAGATCGCGCTGCGGCTGGAGCGCCTGCTCGCCGCGCGCGGGTACGAGGTCGCGGGCATCATCCGCGACCCTGCACAGGGCGACGACCTCAGGGAGGCGGGCGCCGAGCCCGTGCTGTGCGACCTGGAGTCGGCGTCGGTCGAGCACGTGGCCGGCATCCTGCAGGGCGCGTACGCCGCCGTGTTCGCCGCGGGCGCGGGGCCCGGCAGCGGGGCCGGGCGCAAGGACTCGGTGGACCGGGGCGCGGCGGTGCTGTTCGCGGACGCGGCCGAACGGGCCCGGGTACGCCGCTTCCTGATGGTCTCTTCGATGGGCGCGGACACCCGCCGCGAGGGCGACGAGGTCTTCGACGCCTACCTCCGCGCCAAGGGCGAGGCCGACGAGCACGTCCGCACCCGTCTGGGCCTGGAGTGGACGATCCTGCGGCCGGGCTCGCTGACCGACGACGAGGGCACGGGCCTGGTCCGCCTGGAGGCCCGGACGGGCCGCGGGCCGGTGACCCGCGACGACGTGGCGGCGGTGCTCGCCGAACTGATCGAGACGCCCGCGACCGCGGGCCTCACCCTGGAACTGATCGCGGGCTCGACCCCGGTCCCGGTGGCGGTCAAGGACGTGGCGGGCAACTAGGCCGCCCGCCCCCGGCGGGTCGCAAGCCACCCGGTCGGGGCGGGCTGCGACCAGTCCGCCGAGGGCCGCGGGTCAGCGGGTCATTGGGGCAGCCGGTCAGCGGGTCAGCGGGTCAGCGACCTGCCGGTCGGCCCGCCGACCGGTCAGAAGTCGACGGTCAGCCGGTCGTCGGACCGCCCGACGGAATCCTGCTCGAACCGCTTCTCGTACGCCTCCCGGATCCGCTCGATGCGCGCGCCGCGCTCGTCGGCCTCCTTCTCCGGGTACAGCAGCACCACCTCGTACGAGGTCTCGCGGATGATCTTCCCGTCCCGCTGCCACTGGCCGCGCCCGCTCTGGAGGGTCAGCCCCTCGGGGAAGGCGGGGGTGATCTCCCGTTCGAGGAAGCCCATGAACTCCCGCTCCGCGACCGGCGTACGGCCGTCCGGCCGCTCCGTGCCGAAGTAGAGCCGGGTCTCCTGGTAGGGATGTCCCACATCGCTGTTCAGCGCCGCTCCGACCAGAGCGGGGATCCCCGCTCCCAGCAGGGCGAGGAGCACCCCGCCGCCGACCTTTCCGCGCGCGTCAGAAGTCCATTTCACTCCGGATGAACGACCGGAGCCCCGCATCGGTACGCCCGATCCGCCCGATGGCCCCACCCCGCGCCCGCGCACGCTCCGTGCCTCCGGCCCCTCACGCCGTCTCCAGCCTGCGCCGCCACCACGGATCTCCCGGCGGGGCGTACGGGTCATCGAGTGTCCGGGCCAGGAACCGCGCGTCGAGGGGCGCGAGCACGGCCCTCAATTCCCGCGCGGCACGACGGGGCAGGGCCTGGCAGAAGACCTCCAGGGTCTCCCGGTGATCGCCGCTGCAGGCGGGTCGCCAGCAGGGGCAGTTGTCGTACCAACTCGGGTAGATGATCCACGAGGGCCCGCGCCGGTACACGATCGCGCGCCAGACGAGCAGCGCGTGACAGGCCGCGCCCTGCTCGTACCGGTGGCGTTCGACGCGGGCGATCTCCACGAGGCTGCGGGACGAGACGCCCGGAACGACGGCTCGGTCGTCCTCTCGGGACCTCCGGCGTGGCAGGTCCGACCGGACCTGCGAGGGCGCCTTACGCGCCATGGCCCTTTCGGCCGCTGATGCTGATCATGTGGACAGCATGCGTCGCGGGCGGCTTCGGTGCCAGCGGATTCCGTTGGGGGGGTACGCGGTGTACGAGAAAACCCCCGCTCACTGCATTTCTGCAATGAGCGAGGGTTTCACTCGCGTGGCGGCGCCAGGGTTCGAACCTGGGTAGGCTGAGCCGGCAGATTTACAGTCTGCTCCCTTTGGCCACTCGGGCACACCGCCATGATCGCTGCCGTCTTTCCGCCTTTCGGCGGCGCTCCGTGGCAACGACGTAAACGATACCCGATGACCGGGGGTGCTTCGCCACCGGATTGATCAGCACCGCACGTGGGCGCGGTGGCTAGGCTTTGCGGAGCGGTCCGGGGATGTCCGGCCGCGCCCT
Organism: Streptomyces sp. NPDC006450; assembly: GCF_040612195.1. Classification (NCBI taxonomy): domain Bacteria; kingdom Bacillati; phylum Actinomycetota; class Actinomycetes; order Kitasatosporales; family Streptomycetaceae; genus Streptomyces; species Streptomyces sp. NPDC006450. The sequence continues at coordinate 129,928 of NZ_JBEXPT010000003.1, forward strand.
TCGGGGCCGTCACTACCGACTTCAAGGAGCCACAGCACATGGCCGACTCCAGTTTCGACATCGTCTCGAAGGTCGAGCGGCAGGAGGTCGACAACGCCCTCAACCAGTCCGCCAAGGAGCTCTCGCAGCGCTACGACTTCAAGGGCACCGGCGCCACGATCGCCTGGTCCGGCGAGAAGATCCTGATGGAGGCGAACTCCGAGGAGCGCGTCAAGGCCGTCCTGGACGTCTTCGAGACCAAGCTGGTCAAGCGCGGGATCTCCCTCAAGGCGCTCGACGCCGGTGAGCCGCAGCTGTCCGGCAAGGAGTACAAGATCTTCGCCACGATCGAAGAGGGCATCTCCCAGGAGAACGCCAAGAAGGTAGCGAAGATCATCCGCGACGAGGGCCCCAAGGGCGTCAAGGCCCAGGTCCAGGGCGAGGAGCTGCGCGTCAGCTCCAAGAGCCGCGACGACCTCCAGGAAGTCCAGGCCCTCCTCAAGGGCAAGGACCTGGACTTCGCGATCCAGTTCGTGAACTACCGCTGACCACAGGCTCAGGCCTCGGTTCAGCCCGCACGCCGGCCCGGCGGTCCTTCGCGGACCGCCGGGCCGCGGTCGTCGCGGCGAGGGGTACCGGCGACGGGGGTGCGGGCGGCAGGGGCCTCCGCGTCCGGGCGCCGCGGGCGGTGTCGGGGGCGGTGTCGGGGGCGGTGTCGGGGTACCGGCGCCCGGTGGGTGTGTGCCGGGCGTGAGCGGCGTACGCGCCCGTGGTGTCCTCCGTGTGCACTTGGGCGGCGGGGAGTGCGCCCACCAGGGTGAGGGGTGTCCGTCACCGCCTCGACAGGGGGTTCCCGTATGCCTGGGGCCGGCACGTTGCGTGAAGACTTCGGGGCGTCCGTGGTGGTCGCCCTGGTCGCGTTACCGCTCTGCGTCGGAGTTGCCGTCGCCTCCGGGGTGCCGGCCGAACTCGGGATCCTCACCGGGGTGGTGGGCGGACTCGTCACCGGCTGGTTCCGGGGCAGTTCCCTCCAGGTGAGCGGCCCGGCCGCCGGTCTCACGGTGCTCGTCCACGAGGCCGTGCGGACGTACGGGCTGCCCGCGCTCGGCGTACTCGTCCTGGCCGCCGGGCTGGTGCAGCTGGGTATGGGCGTGCTGCGGCTCGGGCGGTGGTTCCGGGCGATCTCCGTGGCCGTCGTGCACGGGATGCTGGCCGGCATCGGACTCGTGCTGATCGCCGGTCAGCTGTACGCGCTGGCCGACGTGGAGGCCCCGGCGCGGACCCTGGAGAAGCTGGCCGGAGCCCTGGAGCTCGGCGGGCGCGCCGACTGGACCGCCGTGGCGCTCGGGGCCGGGACCGTCGCGGTCCTGGTGGCCTGGCGTCGGATGCCCGACCGGCTGCGGCTCGTACCGGGGGCGCTCGTCGGCGTCGCGGCCGCGACCGCCGCGGCCGTTCTGCTGCGGCTGCCCGTGGAACGGGTCCGGGTCACGGGCGTCCTGGCGGCCGTGACCCCGCCCGGCTGGGAAGACTTCGGAGTGCTGGCCTCCGTGGGGGCCGTCGGGACCGTGGTCGCGCTCGCACTGATCGCCTCCGCCGAGACGCTGTTCAGTGCGGCGGCCGTGGACCGCATGCACGACGGGGACCGGACCGACTACGACCGCGAACTGGTCGCCCAGGGCGTCGGGAACACGCTCTGCGGGCTGCTCGGGGCCCTGCCGATGACCGCCGTCATCGTCCGCAGCGCAGCCAACGTCGAGGCGGGCGCCCGCACTCGGGCCTCCCGGATCCTGCACGGCGGCTGGCTGCTGCTGTTCGCCGTGGCTGTCCCCGGGCTGCTGGAGTCCGTCCCGCTCGCGGCGCTGGCCGGGGTGCTGCTGCACGCCGGCTGGAAGCTGCTGCCGGTGCGGGCGGTGACCGCCCTGTGGCGCTCGCACCGGGGCGAGGCGGTCGTCCTGGTGGCGACGGCCTCGGCGATCGTGGCCACGAACCTCTTCAAGGGGGTGCTGGCCGGGCTGGGGCTCGCCGTCGCCAAGGCGGCCTGGGAGACCTCCCACGTCCACATCGAGCCGGTGCGGGAGGGCGACGAACTGCGCGTGCGGATCCTGGGGAACGCCAGCTTCCTGCGGCTGCCCAAGCTGCTCGACGAGCTGGACGCGCTGCCCCGCGGCGGCGTCGTCCGCCTCGACCTGAGCGGGCTGCGCCACCTCGACCACGCCTGCCTGACCGCGCTGGACGGCTGGGAGCGGAGCCGTACGCCCGTCCCCGGCAGGGAGGGCGTCACCTAGCCCGGTTACCCTCCGGACGTGAATGGCGCCTTGAACAACGAGATGAAGCGCACCCTGGGCGTCTTCGACGCGGTCGTCGTCGGGCTCGGCGCGATGGTCGGCGCCGGGATCTTCGCCGCGCTGGCCCCGGCGGCGCGCGCGGCCGGCGGAGCGCTCCTCGCGGCGCTCGCGCTCGCGGCCCTGGTGGCGTACTGCAACGCGCACTCCTCGGCGCGGCTGGCCGCCCGGTACCCCTCCTCGGGCGGCACCTACGTGTACGGGCGCGAACGGCTCGGCCCCTTCTGGGGATATCTGGCCGGCTGGGGCTTCGTCGTCGGCAAGACGGCCTCGTGCGCGGCGATGGCCCTCACGGTCGGGGCCTACGTGTGGCCCGGGCAGCAGCACGCGGTGGCCGTGGCCGCGGTGGTGGCCCTGACCGCCGCGAGCTACGGCGGGGTGCAGAAGTCCGCCCGGATCGCCCGGGTGATCGTGGCGGTGGTGCTGGCCGTCCTGGCCGGGGTCGTCGTGGCCTGCCTGTCCTCCGGCGAGGCCGACGCCGGCCGTCTCGGCAGCGCGGACTGGGCGGCCGCAGGGCTGCTCCAGGGCGCGGGGCTGCTGTTCTTCGCCTTCGCGGGCTACGCCCGGATCACCACCCTGGGCGAGGAGGTGCGTGACCCGGAGCGCACGATCCCGCGGGCGGTCCCCCTCGCCCTGGGGATCGCCCTGCTGGTCTACGCCGCGGTCTCGGTGGCGGCGCTGTCGGTGCTCGGCGCCGAGGGGCTGGGGCGGTCGGCGGCTCCGCTGGCCGATGCCGTGCGCGCGGCCGGCTGGCCCGGACTGACTCCCGTCGTCCGGGTGGGCGCGGCCCTGGCGGCGCTGGGCTCGCTGCTGGCGCTCGTGCTGGGCGTGTCGCGGACCACCCTGGCGATGGCCCGGGACGGCCATCTGCCGCGCGCGCTGGCCGCGGTACATCCCCGGCATCAGGTGCCGCACCACGCCGAGCTGGCGGTGGGCGCCGTGGTGGCGGTGCTCGCGGCCACCACCGATCTGCGGGGCGCGATCGGCTTCTCCTCCTTCGGCGTGCTCGCCTATTACGCGATCGCGAACGCCTCCGCGTGGACTCTCGATTCAGGTGTCAAGGACCGGGCCGTGGCAGCGGTGGGACTGTCCGGCTGTGTGGTGCTGGCCTGTGCGCTGCCCACGGCGTCGACGGTCGCGGGGGCCGCGGTGCTGGCGCTGGGCGCGCTGGCCTACGGCGTCCGCCGGCGGCTCACACCCGGGCCCTGAAGCCTGCCCAGGGGGTCAGCTCCAGGTCCCGCTCCTCCCCCGCGCCCGATTCCTCGCTGAACCAGGCGCTGCCGTCGAGCCGGCCGCGCAGCCAGTCGGCGAACGTGGGTGCTTCGAGGAACCAGGCGAGGCCGGATCGCCCGAGTTCGGTTCGAACAGCAGGACTTGGGCGGCCTGCGCGTGGCAGTCCACGCAGGCGCGCCCACGAGGGCCAGGGGCGCCGGAAGGGGCGCGGCCGGGGTACCGGGGGCCGCGTACCGACCCTGGTGGGAGCTGTGCGCGCGACCGGCGACCTGCTTCAGCAACTGCTCGGTGTCATTCATGCACACAGAGTGACACCCCCCACCGACAATCTCCCTGACCTGGGATTTCAGCAGATTCGGCAGGGGTCAGTCCGGTCGGCGTTCCGAGTTCCGCACCGCCTCGGCACGCGAGTCGTACCCGACGAAGAAGGTGGGCCGGCGCTGCACCGCCGTGTAGATGCGGCCGATGTACTCGCCGAGCAGGCCGACGCAGATCAGCTGTACCCCGCCGAGGAACAGCATCACGATGAACAGCGAAGTCCAGCCGGGGACGGTCCGGCCCTTCAGGTAGATCGCCAGGGTGGCGCCCACCATGAGCAGGCAGCCGAAGAAGCTGGCCACGCCGAGCCAGGTCGCCAGGCGCAGCGGAGCGGCGGAGAAGTTGATGACGCTGTCGACGCCGAGACGGAGCATCTTGCTCAGCGGGTACTTGGTCTCACCGGCCACCCGCTCCTCGCGCTGGTAGGTGACCTGGCCGCTGGGGAAGCCGAGCCACGGCACGAGCAGGCGGTACACCTGGTGCTGGTCGGGCATGGCCTTGACCGCGTCGACCGCCGCGCGGCTCAGCAGCCGGAAGTCGCCCGCCTGCGCGGGCACCTGCTTGCCGACCAGGCGGCGCATCAGCCAGTAGTACGCGCCGGCCGTGTGCCGCTTGAACCCGGTGTCGGTGCTCCGGTCGGCCCGGACCCCGTAGACGATGTCGAGGCCGTCCGCGCGGGCGAGGTCGAGCATCTCCGCGATCTTCTCCGGCGGGTCCTGGAGGTCCGCGTCGATGCTGGCCACGTACGCGCCCGAGGCGCTGTGCAGGCCCGCGGTGAGGGCGGCCTGGTGGCCGGAGTTCCCGCGCAGCCGCAGGATGCGCAGCTCGGGCCATTTGGTCTGGAACTCGGTGAGCAGTTCCGCGGTGCGGTCCTTGCTGCCGTCGTCGACGGCGACGACCTCGTAGCGGACGGCCATGGCGTCGAGTGCCGGGCGCAGCCTGCCGACCAGGGCCGGCAGCGCGTCCTCCTCGTTGTACATCGGCACGACCACCGAGAGGGTCGTGGGGAGCTCGGAGGGCTCGGAGTACCCGGAAGGCTCAGAGGGCTCAGAGGGCTCAGTCGACATCGGTTCTTCCCTGCCCGTCGTGCGTGCCGCTCGTCCGCGTCACTCGTCCGCAACCCGGAACTGTAATACGAGTGGATGAACCGGATCCGGGCCCGGCGCGGCTCAGCGCGAGGCGAACGGGGCGTCGGTCGGGACGATCTCGCGGCCCAGCGGGAGCAGGGAGAGCGGGACCATCTTGAAGTTGGCGATGCCGAACGGGATGCCGATGATCGTGATGCACAGCGCGATGCCGGTGACGATGTGGCCGAGGGCCAGCCACCAGCCGGCGAGGACCAGCCACAGGACGTTCCCGACGCAGGACCCGGCGCCCGCGTCACGCCGTTCGACGGTGGTGTACCCGAAGGGCCACAGGGCGTAGACCGCGATGCGGAACGAGGCTATGCCGAAGGGGATTCCGATGATGGTGATGCAGAGGATCACGCCCGCCAGGCAGTAGCCCAGGAAGAGCCAGACTCCGCTGAGGACGAGCCAAATGAGGTTCAGGATGGTCTTCACCGACTGCGCCCTGCCATCTGTTCGAGCCGGGCGATGCGCTCGGCCATCGGGGGGTGTGTGGAAAACATTCTGGACAGTCCTTCGCCAGGACGGAAGGGATTGGCGATCATCATGTGGCTCGCCGTCTCGATGCGCGGCTCGGCGGGCAGCGGGAGCTGCTTGGTGCCGGCGTCCAGCTTGCGCAGGGCGCTGGCGAGGGCGAGCGGGTCCCCGGTGAGCTGGGCCCCGGAGGCGTCCGCCTCGTACTCGCGCGAGCGGCTGATGGCGAGCTGGATCACGGAGGCCGCCAGCGGGCCCAGGATCATGATCAGCAGCATGCCGAAGAGCCCGGGGCCCTCGTCGTCGTTGGAACGGCCGATGGGGATGAGCCAGGCGAAGTTGACCAGGAACATGATCACGGAGGCGAGGGCGCCCGCGACCGACGAGATGAGGATGTCGCGGTTGTAGACGTGGCTGAGCTCGTGGCCGATGACCCCGCGCAGCTCGCGCTCGTCGAGGATCCGCAGGATGCCCTCGGTGCAGCAGACCGCGGCGTTGCGCGGGTTGCGGCCGGTGGCGAAGGCGTTGGGGGCCTCCGTCGGGGAGATGTAGAGCCGGGGCATGGGCTGGCGCGCGGACGTGGAGAGCTCGCGCACCATGCGGTAGAGCTCGGGCGCCTCGAACTCGCTGACGGGGCGGGCCCGCATCGCGCGTAGAGCCAGCTTGTCGCTGTTCCAGTACGCGTACGCGTTGGTGCCGAGGGCCACGAGAACGGCGACGATCAGGCCGCCCCGGCCGAAGAGGCTTCCGATGAGGATGATGAGGGCCGACAGACCACCGAGGAGTACGGCGGTCTTCAGCCCGTTGTGCCGGCGGTGCACGGTGCGCCCTCCAAGTGGTGCGGCAGGGGGACCCGTCCAGGATCTGGGGATCGGAGGGCCTACGGTCCAGTGGACCCTTCCTTCCTGGTCAACGCGAGGTGAGCGCGGCAGGTTCCCCGGGCACGCCCGTCCCCGCCGCCCGGGTGGGCCGGGGGGCGGGGACGCGGCGGGCGCGTTGGAGGTTAGGCCGTACGGGTTACGGGCGCGGGGCGGGCCACGGCTGCGCCGGGGCGCCGGAAGGGGTCTGAAGGGCCCCGTCGGCGTTCCGGCGGCTCTAGAGCGGGAAGAGGCTGCCCGTGGCGAAGCGCAGGACGAGCTGCGGTGCCCCCGAGAGGATCAGGGCGGTGGCGGCGGTGATCACGATGGCCGCCGTGACCGGCCAGGGGGTCCCCGTACGGGGCTTCGCGCCGCTCTGAGCGCCGTGCTGAGCGCCGCCCTGGGCGCCCTCCTGTGCCCTGTCCCCGTCCGGGGTGCGGAAGAGCAGGGCGGTCCAGCGCAGGTAGTAGTACAGCGCGATGACGACGTTGACGGCCATGACCACGGCGAGCCAGCCCAGCCCCGCGTCGACCGCCGAGCGGAAGACGGTGACCTTCGCGAAGAGCCCGATGATGCCGGGCGGCAGACCGGCCAGGCAGAGCAGGAAGAAGGCCATCGCGAGGGCGGCGAGCGGGCTCTCGGCGTACAGGCCCCGGTAGTCGCGGAGCCGGTTCAGCGGCTTCGTACGGGCCACCTGGGCGGCCACGGCGAAGGCGCCGAGGTTCACGGCGGCGTACATGAGGGCGTAGGCGACCGTGGAGCCGATCTGGTCGCGGCCGGCGTAGGCGGCGGCCGCGATCGGGACCAGGAGGTAGCCGGCCTGGCCCACGGAGGACCAGGCGAGCAGCCGTACGGCGCCGCCCGGACGGTCGGCGGACTGGCGCAGGGCCGCCGCGTTGCCGAGGGTCATGGTGAGCGCGGCGAGGACGGCGAGGGCGGGGCCCCAGACGTCGGAGTACGCGGGGAAGGCGATGACCGTGACGAGGATGAGGCCGGTGAAGCCGACGGCCTTGCCGATCACCGACAGGTATCCGGCGACGGGCAGCGGGGCGCCGACGTAGGTGTCCGGGACCCAGAAGTGGAAGGGCACGGCGGCCGTCTTGAAGGCGAAGCCGACCAGGGTGAGCGCGACGCCCGCCATGGCGAGGGTGTCGAGCTGCCCGGGGACGTTCCCGAGCCGGTCGGCGACCTGGGTGAAGTGCAGGGAGCCGGTGGCGGCGTAGACGAAGCTGACGCCCATCAGGGACACGGCGGTGGCGGTGACCGAGGACAGGAAGAACTTGAGGGCGGCCTCGGAGGAGAGCCGGTCGCCGCGGCGCAGGCCGACGAGGGCGAAGGCGGGCAGCGAGGCGACTTCGAGGGCGACGATCAGGGTGGCGAGGTCGCGGGAGGCGGGCAGCAGGGCCGCGCCGGCGGCGGAGGAGAGCAGCAGGAACCAGTACTCACCGGCCGGCATGCGGGCCTCGCGGACGGCCGTGACCGACAGCAGGGCGGTGATCAGGGCGCCGCCCAGGACAAGCAACTGGATGACCAGGGTGAAGTGGTCGGCGACGTAGCTGCACGCGGCGGGGTCCGCCGTACCGGGCCCGGTGAGGCAGAAGGTGCTGCGGTCGCCGGCGCGCAGCGGCAGCAGGGTGGCGGTCGCCGCGGCCAGGCCGGCGACGGAGATCCAGCCGAGCAGCGGCTTGCGGCGCTCCGGCAGGAAGAGGTCGGCGATCAGGACGAGGAGGCCGACGGCGGCGGTGATGACGACCGGCGCGATGGCGAGCCAGTCGACGGACTGGACCAGGCCGGGGCCGTCGGCGGCGGCGATGGCAGTGCTGGTCATGGGGCGAAGGACCGTCATGAGTTCCCTCCCGCGAGGAGCTTCTGGACGGCCGGGTCGGTGAGGCCGAGGAGGACCGCGGGCCACAGGCCGGCGAGGAGGGTGAGGGCGACGAGCGGGGTCCAGGCGGCGTACTCGTAGCGCTGGATGTCCGCGAGGACCACGGGGGCGGCGGCGCTTTCGCGCGCGGCCTTCGGGTCGCCCATGCACACCCGCCGTACGACGATCAGAAGATATGCGGCGGTGAGCAGGGTGCCGAACGCGCCGACGGACATGTACGTGAGGAACGCGGGCCGGGACAGGCCCTCTGCGGGGTCGAACGCGCCGAACAGGGCCAGCATCTCGCCCCAGAAGCCGGCCAGGCCGGGGAGCCCGAGCGAGGCGACGGCGGCGAAGGCGAGGAGGGCGCCGAAGCGGGGGGCGCGGCCGTAGAGGGCCGCTCCGGTGGCTCCGGCGAGGGTGTCGAGATCGGCCGTGCCGTAACGGTCCTTGAGCGCGCCGACGAGGAAGAAGAGGAGGCCGGTGATCAGACCGTGCGCGATGTTGGCGAACAGCGCTCCGTTGACGCCCGTGGGGGTCATGGAGGCGATGCCGAGGAGCACGAAGCCCATGTGGCCGACGGAGGAGTACGCGATGAGTCGCTTGAGGTCGCCCTTGTTGCCCTTGCGGGCGAGGGCGAGGCAGGCGAGGGACCCGTAGACGATGCCCACGGCGGCGAAGGCGCCCAGGTACGGGGCGAAGGTGGCCATGCCGTCGGGGGTGGCGGGCAGCAGGATCCGGACGAACCCGTAGGTGCCCATCTTCAGCAGGACGCCCGCGAGGAGGACGGAACCGACGGTGGGCGCGGCCGTGTGGGCGTCCGGCAGCCAGCTGTGCAGCGGCCACATCGGGGTCTTCACGGCGAGGCCGATCCCGATGGCGAGAACGGCCAGGACCTGGGTGGTGTGGGACAGTTCGCGGCCGTTGTCGGAGGCGAGTGCCACCATGTCGAAAGTGCCGCTGTTCAGGCCGATGAGGAGCAGGCCGAGCAGCATGACCACGGAGCCGAGGAGGGTGTAGAGGATGAACTTCCAGGCGGCGGCCTGCCGCTGAGCACCGCCCCAGCGGGCGATGAGGAAGTACATCGGGATGAGGACCATCTCGAAGGCGAGGAAGAACAGCAGCAGGTCGAGGACGGCGAAGGTGGCGAGGGTGCCGGACTCCAGGACCAGGAGCAGGGCGACGAAGGCCTTCGCGGAGGGGCCCGCGGGGAGCTTGAAGTAGCTGTAGAGCGCGCAGAGGAAGAACAGCAGCGCGGTCATCAGGAGGAGGGGGAGCGAGATGCCGTCGATGCCGAGGTGGATCCGGACGTTCAGCGCCTGGATCCAGCTGATGTCCGTCGTCGCCTGGAAGCGGGACGGGGCGTCGTGGTCGAAGCCCACGGCGAGGACGACCGCCGCCGCGAGGATGGCACCGGTCACGGTCACGCCGTGGCGCAGTACGGCCTGTTCGGGGCTCTTGCCCTTCATTCCGGGCGGGGCCGGCAGGAGGGCGGCGACCGCGCCGACGAGGGGTCCGGCCACGACGAACACCAGAAGGAACTGCATCACGGACGGGCTGATATCAATCACGGCTGACTCACGGCTCACGATCCGGCGTTGACGTTGGCGAGGACGGCGGTGGCGATCGCCAGGACCACGGCGCCGGCGAGCAGGGCACTCAGGTAGCTCTGCACGTTGCCGGTCTGGGCACGGCGTACGAGGCCGCCGAGCAGCCGGGGGCCGAGGCCCGCGCCGCGGACGTACGAGTCCACGACCTCGCGGTCGAGGAAGCGTACGAGGGCTGCGGCGGCTCGGACGGGGCGGACGAACAGGCGGTCGTAGACGGCGTCGAGGTGGAAGCCGACGGCGGCGTGCCGGTGCAGCGGGCCGAGCAGCGCGCGGCCGGGGTCGGCGGCGGGGGCCGTGGAGACGACGGGGTGGTCGTGGGTGACCTGGCCGACTTCGGGGCTCTCCGCGGCGGACTCGGCGGCGGCGACGGCCGCGGGCACTGCGGCGGCGCCGGGCGCTCCGGCGGTGACGACGCCGGCCCCGGCCGGGGCCAGGGCGGCCTGGGCCTGGGCGCGCTGCCACAGGGCGTAGGTCAGGACCGCGCCGACGGCGGCGGCGCCTGTGCCGAGCACCGAGGTCGTGAGCGAGGGGGTGAGCTCGCGGCCGTCGAAGAAGTCGGCGAGGGGGCCGACCAGTAGGCCGAAGCCGACGGTCGGGACGGCCAGCAGCCACAGCACGCCGGTCATGGCGACGGGCTCCTTGCCGTGGTCGGGGGCGGCCGCGCCCCGGCCGCGGAAGGCCATCAGCCACAGCCGGGTGGCGTAGGCGGCGGTGAGCAGGGCGGTCAGCACGCCGGCGACGAGGACCACCCAGCCGGCCGCGCTCGGGGCGAACTCCGAGTGACCGACGGCCGTTTGCTCGGCGGCGACGAGGACGGCTTCCTTGGAGAAGAAGCCGGCGAAGGGCGGGAAGGCGGCGAGCGCGAGCAGCGCGATCGTCATCGTCCAGAAGGCGTCGGGGATGCGCTTGGCCAGGCCGTCCATGCGGGACATGGCGGCGAGGGAGTTCGTCCCCGCGGCATGGATGATCACGCCGGCGCCGAGGAACAGGAGCGCCTTGAAGGCGCCGTGGGACAGGAGGTGGAAGACGGCGGCCGCGCGGTCGCCGACGGCCAGGGCCCCGGTCATGTAGCCGAGCTGGCCGATCGTGGAGTAGGCGAGCACCCGCTTGATGTCGTCCTGGGCCAGGGCGGCGAGGGCGGAGCCGACCATCGTGACGGCCGCCATGACGGCCAGGACCACCAGCGCGGCCCGGGACGCCGCGAAGACGGGGAGGAGGCGGGCCACGAAGTAGACACCGGCGGCGACCATCGTCGCGGCGTGGATCAGCGCGGAGACCGGGGTGGGGCCCGCCATGGCGTCCGGAAGCCAGGTGTGCAGCGGGAACTGCGCGGACTTGCCCGCGACTCCGGCCAGCAGGAGGAGCGCGACGAGCGTCGGGTTGTCGAGCCCGCCCGCGGCGACGGTGCCCAGGATCTTGGTGATCTGGAAGGACCCGGCGTCGGTGGCGAGCGCGAACAGGCCGATGAGGAAGGGGACGTCGCCCAGCTTGGTGACGAGGAAGGCCTTCAGGGAGGCGGAGCGGGCCGCCTCGGTCTCCCAGTAGTGGCCGACGAGGAAGTACGAGCAGATGCCCATGATCTCCCAGCCGACCAGGAGCACCATCAGGTCGCCGGAGTAGACGACGAGCAGCATCGCGGAGGTGAACAGGGAGACCAGGGCGGCGTACGACGGGTAGCGCGGGTCCTCGCGCAGGTACGCCGTCGAGTAGATCTGCACGCAGGTGGCGACGACGCCCACGAGGACGGCCACCATGACGGCGAAGCCGTCCAGGTAGAGCGAGAGCTCGATGGGCACCGAGCCGGTCGGGGTCAGCTCGGTCGCCGTTTCGATCGCCTCGCCGCCGGCCTGGCGGAAGGCGACCAGGACCGCGAGGACGGCGGCGGCCAGCGTCGGCAGGACGGCGAGCGGCTTGACGAAGCCGGGGGCGGTGCGGCCGAGCAGCAGTCCCGCCAGCGCGCCCAGGAAGGGCAGGAGGGGGACCAGTACGGCGAGGGTCGGGGTGCTCACGAGGCGGCTCCGGTCGCAGGGTTCGCGCTGTCCGCGCTGTACGCACTGTCTGAGGGCCCGCCGTCCTGCTCGTGGCCCTCGGCGGTGTCGCGCAGTCGGTCGACGTCCGCGGTGCCCCGGTTGCGGTACACCATCAGCACGATCGCGAGGCCGATGCCGATCTCGGCGGCGGCGATGGCGATGGTGAAGAGGGTGAGGGCCTGGCCTGCGTGCAGGCTGTCGCGCAGCCAGACGTCGAAGGCCACCAGGTTGAGGTTGACGGCGTTGAGCATCAGCTCGACGGACATCAGGACCAGGATGGCGTTGCGGCGGGCGAGCACTCCGTACAGGCCCGTGCAGAAGAGGAGCGCCGCCAGCACGGCGGGGTAGGCGAGGTGCATCAGCGCTGCCCCTGCTCGTCGGTGGCGGGCGCGGCGTGGGTCGCGCTGTCGGGGGTGTCCTTGCGGGACAGCACGATGGCGCCGATCAGGGCCGCGAGGAGGAGGACGGAGAGCGCCTCGAACGGCAGCACCCAGTGCCGGAAGAGGATCTCTCCGGAGACCTTGGTGGAGCCCTGGACGGGGCCGTCGAGGTCGATCCAGGTGGTGCGGAAGGCGTCGACGACCACCCAGACGAGCGCGGCGGCCGCGACGAGGGCGACGCCGAGCGCGACGAGGCGGTTGCCCGAGTCGGCGTCCGGTGAGCGGCCGATGGGTGCCTTGGTGAGCATCAGCCCGAAGAGGAGGAGGACGACCACGGAGCCGAGGTAGATCAGTACCTGGACCCAGGCGATGAACTCGGCGGTCAGGAGCAGGTACTCGACGGCGATCCCGCCGAGTGCGACGACCAGCCACAGGGCGGCGTGCACGAGCTGCTTGGTGGTGACCGTGACGGCGGCCGCGCCGAAGGTGGCGAGGCCGACGAGGACGAAGGCGATCTCGACGCCGGTCGGGGAGAGGAAGCCGTTGCCTTGGGCGGCTGCGGTGATCACGCGTCTCCTTCCGGGGCCGGGGTGTCGGGGGTCGCGGCAGCGGCAGCGGCGGCTGCCGCGGCTGCGGTCTCCGCCTTCTCCACGGCCTTGCGGGCGGCCCCGATCTCCTTGGGCTCCTCGGCGGCCGGGTCCAGGGCGGGCGGGGCCGGGACGGTCCACATCCACTCGCGCAGCTTGTCGCGCTCGTGGGTCAGTTCGTGGATGTCGGTCTCGGCGTACTCGAACTCCGGCGACCAGAACAGCGCGTCGAAGGGGCACACCTCGATGCAGATGCCGCAGTACATGCAGAGGGAGAAGTCGATGGCGAAGCGGTCGAGGACGTTGCGGCTGCGCTCACGGCCGCCGGGGGCGGCGGCCGGGACCGTCTCCTTGTGGGAGTCGATGTAGATGCACCAGTCGGGGCACTCGCGCGCGCACAGCATGCAGACCGTGCAGTTCTCCTCGAACAGGCCGATGACCCCGCGCGAGCGCGGCGGGAGTTCGGGCTGCACGTCGGGGTACTGGGCGGTGTGCGAGCGCTTCGTCATCGTGCGCAGTGTGACGGCCAGGCCCTTGGCGAGACCGGATCCGGGGATGGGGGGCATTACTGGATCGCCACCTTCACGATGCCGGTGAGCGCGATCTGGGCGAGCGCGAGCGGGATGAGTACGGTCCAGGCGAGCTTCTGGAGCTGGTCCTCGCGCAGCCGGGGGTAGCTCACGCGGAGCCAGATCACCACGAAGGAGAGCACGGCGATCTTGAGGAGGGTCCAGACCCAGCCGGAGCCGTCGCCGCCGAAGGGGCCGTGCCAGCCGCCCAGGAACAGGACGGTGGTCAGCGCGCACAGGACGACGATGCCGGCGTACTCGGCGAGCAGGAACAGCGCGAAGCGAAGGCCGGTGTACTCGGTGTACGCGCCGAAGATGATCTCGGAGTCGGCGACGGGCATGTCGAAGGGGGGCCGCTGGAGTTCGGCGAGGCCGGCGGTGAAGAAGACGAGCCCGCCGACGATCTGCCAGGGCAGCCACCACCACTCGAAGGCGCCGACGATGCCGGGGAGCGACACGGTTCCGGCGGCCATGGCGACCGAGGCCGCCGCGAGCAGCATGGGGAGCTCGTAGGCGAGCAGCTGGGCGGCGGTGCGGAGGCCTCCGAGGAGGGAGAACTTGTTCGCGGAGGCCCAGCCGGCCATGAGCGAGCCGAGCACCCCGACACCCATGACGGCGAGCGCGAAGAAGAGCCCGGCGTCGATGACCTGGCCGACGGCGCCTTCGCCGGGGCCGATGGGGATGGCCAGGAGGACCAGGAGGTACGGGAGGAGCGCGACGGCGGGGGCGAGCTGGAAGACGCGGCGGTCGGCGTTGGCCGGGACGATGTCTTCCTTCTGCGCGAACTTGACTCCGTCGGCGACGAGCTGGGCCCAGCCATGGAAGCCGCCGGCGTACATGGGGCCGAGGCGGCCCTGCATGTGGGCCATCACCTTGTGCTCGGTCTGCCCGATGACGAGCGGGAGCACGAGGAAGACGGCGAAGACGACGATCAGCCGCAGGGCGACGTCGAGGACGTCGTTCACGCGGCGCCTCCGGTGGGGTCGTGGGGGGTGGGGTCCGTGTCGGACTCGGGGTCGACGGGGTCCGTCTTGGGGGCGGACTTGGACGCGGACTCGGACTCGGGCTCGGGCTCGGCGGAGCCCGCCGTGCCGTCGGCCGGGGTGGCCGGTTCGGCCTGAGTCGGCGGGGCCGCCGGGGGTGCCTGGGGGGTGTCGAAGGCGGGCTTCGGGTTGTGCCAGGGGGCGTCCGTGCTGCCGCGTACCGGGCGGGCGGGGGCCTGGGGTTCCGCCGCGGGCGTGCCCTCGGCTTCGGCCGGCGCCGCGGTCTGGCTCGCGGAGCCGTCCGCGACCGAGCGGCTACGGCGTACCGGACGGGCCGGTGCCGGGGTCGGTTCGGCCGAGGTCTCCGCGGCTTCGGCTTGCGCCGGGGGCGGGGTGGCTCCTGCGGCCGGGGTCTCCGACGGAGCCGGGGTTGCTGCCGCGGCCACGGCTTCCGCCTGGCTCGCGGAGCCGTCCGCGACCGAGCGGCTACGGCGTACCGGACGGGCCGGGGCTTCTTCGGGCGAGGTCGGCGCGGTGGCTTCGCGGGGGGTGCGGGCCGGGCGGTCGGCAGCAGCGCCCGCCGCCGCGCGGGGGGTGCGGGCCGGGCGGGTGGGGGCCGGGGGGAGCTGGCCCTTCATCGGGCCCCAGTCGTTGGGGTCCGGTACGCCCGGCGGGAGCATCTGGCGGCGCTTCGGGGCGTCCGGGTCGTGTGCCTCGCCGGGCTCCTTCGCGCCCGGCCAGGCCTTGGCGACGCGCGCCGCGAGGACGAAGTCCTTGCGCAGCGGGTGGCCCTCGAAGTTCTCGGGGAGGAGCAGCGGAACCAGGTTCGGGTGGTCCGTGAAGACGACCCCGAACATCTCCCAGGTCTCGCGCTCGTGCCATTCCGCGCCGGCGTAGATCGAGACCGCCGAGGGCAGGGAGGGCGCCGAGTGGGGGACGGTGGTGCGCAGCAGGAGGCGGCGTACGCGGTGGTTCTCGAGGGAGACGACGTGCGCGCAGACGCGGAAGCCCGTGCCCGGCTCGTCCACCGCGCTCAGCCAGTCGAAGTAGGTGCAGCCCAGCTTGTCGCGGGCGATCTCCAGCGCGGGGATCCAGCTCGCGGTGGGGACGTCGACCGTGAGGACGGAGTAGGAGAACGAGCCCACGGCTTCGGCGCCGAAGACCGTGGCCGCCGCGTCGGGGAGGGAGTCGTAGAGGTTCACGCGTCCGTCCCGGGGGCGGGAGCGGCGGGGGCGGGGGGAGGAGTGACCAGGCCGCTGGTGAGCTGCGCGGCGGACGGCGGGGCCGTGTTCGCGTAGCGCTCCGCGAGCGATTCGCGGGCGATCTTCTCCTGGAGCTTGAGGATGCCCTGCAGCAGCGCCTCGGGGCGGGGCGGGCAGCCGGGCACGTAGACGTCGACCGGGATGATCTGGTCGACGCCCTTCGTCACCGAGTACGAGTCCCAGTACGGGCCGCCGCAGTTGGAGCAGGCGCCGAAGGAGATCACGTACTTGGGCTCGGGCATCTGCTCGTAGAGCCGCTTGACCGCCGGGGCCATCTTGTCCGTCACCGTGCCGGAGACGATCATGAGGTCCGCCTGGCGCGGGCCGGGCGCGAAGGGGATGACGCCGAGACGGATGAAGTCGTGGCGGGCCATCGACGCCGCGATGAACTCGATCGCGCAGCAGGCGAGGCCGAAGTTGAAGACCCACAGGCTGTAGCGGCGGCCCCAGTTGAGGACCACCTTCATGGGCTCGGGCGCGAGGCGGGACAGGACGCCCAGCCGCTTCGGCTCCGGGAGCAGCTGCGGCTCCGACGGCACGGCCGGGGTACCGGCCGGGGTCACAGCCATTCGAGAACGCCCTTCTTGTACGCGTAGAGCAGGCCGACGGCCAGGAAGCCGAGGAAGATGAACATCTCCACCAGCGTCGTGGCGCCGTAACCGGCGGCGGCGAACACCGTCGCCCACGGGAAGAGGAAGATCGAGTCGACGGCGAAGATGACGTAGAGGAAGGCGTAGACGTAGTAGCGGACCTGGGTGTGCGCCCAGCCCTCGCCCACCGGGTCCACGCCGCACTCGTAGGTCAGCAGCTTCTCGCGGGACGGGACGGACGGGCTCAGCAGGCGGTTGGCGCCGAACGCCACCGCCACGAAGAGCACACCGAGCGCGGCCAGGAGGCCGACGACCGAATACGACCGGAAGTAGTCCGCGGCGAGCACGGATACGGTCGCTACCGTTGGTTCGGGCACGTCCGTTCCTCGTTCCTCGGCCACTGTCGACGATCAGGTTGATCTGGTACGGACGGGAGTCTAGGGCCTGGGGTCCACGGGGTGGGGTTATCCCCCGTTTACCTCGGCCCGGCTACCCCATGGCATCGGGCCCCCGTGCTTGACAGGGTGGGCGCATGACCGCGAGCAAGCACACCCACGACGACGGCGCTCCTCCTCCCGTACGCGCACCCCTCGATGCCGTGACGTGGAAGGAAATCGCTTACCTGTCGAGCAATTTGCCCGCCGCCCTCATCGGGTTCGTCTTCACGGTGGTGATGGTGGCGACCGCGGGCGGTCTGTCGGTGACCGCGATCGGTCTTCCGCTGTTCGCATGTGGTCTGTTCCTGTCTCGCCAGTTGGGACGGCTGGAACGGGCGCGGGCGCGCGACCTCTTGGGTGTACGGGTCGACGAGCCGACGCCGATGCCGGGGCCGGTCCGGGCCGGCGGGTTCTTCCCCTGGTTGTGGGCGAGCCTCAAGGACCCGGTGGCGTGGCGGACCGTGCTGTTCGAGCTGATCCGGCTGCCGTGGGCGATCCTCACCTTCACGGTAGCTCTGACCGGGCTGTTCGTGCTGTGGCCGGTGCTGCCGTGGGTGGTCCGCGGGCTCGCGAACGTGGACCGGGCGATGGTACGGGGCCTGCTGTCGCCCTCCGACGAGCTGGAGCGGCGCATCGCCGAGCTGGAGTCCGACCGCGGTGTCGTGGTCGACACCGCGGCGGCGGACCTGCGGCGCATCGAACGCGACCTGCACGACGGGGCGCAGGCCCGGCTGGTGGCGCTGGCGATGGGGCTGGGTCTGGCGAAGGAGAAGCTGCTGGAGGACCCCGAGGGGGCGGCGGCGATGGTGGACGAGGCGCACGGGGAAGTGAAGATCGCTCTGCAGGAACTGCGGGACCTGGCCCGCGGGATCCACCCGGCGGTACTGACCGACCGGGGGCTGGACGCGGCCCTGTCCTCGGTGGCCTCCCGGTGCCTGGTCCCCGTGAAGGTGGCGGTGGATCTGCCGGCGCGGCCGGCGGAGGCCATCGAGGGGATCGCGTACTTCGTGGTCTCGGAGCTGCTGCAGAACGTGAGCAAGCACGCCGGTCCGCAGGCGCGGTGCGCGGAGGTCGAGGTGTGGCGGACGGGCGGGGCGGTTGACGGGCGGCTGCTGATCCGGGTGTCGGACGACGGGCGCGGGGGCGCGGATGCGGCGGCCGGGTCGGGGCTGGCGGGGCTGGGCGAGCGGCTCGACGCGGTGGATGGGGTGCTGGTGGTCGAGTCGCCCGAGGGGGCGGGGACCGTGGTCACGGCGGAGCTGCCGTGGCGGGAGCGGGCCTCGCGATAGCCCTCCGGGCCGCGGGGCCCCGTCCGCCTCAAGCGTCGGCGGGCTGGGGTTTTCCCGGCGGGCGGGGCGGGGTGCCCGCCGGGGACGGCTGCGGCGCCGTTCCCGGGGACCAGCCCCCGGACCCCAGCGCCTCAAGCGCCGGCGGGGCTGGATACGGCCGGTGTCGGCTGGATGTGCCGGCGGGGCGGATGGTTCCGGCGGGGCGGATGGTTCCGGTGGGGGCTGGACGTACCGCCGTCGGGACTGGGCGGACCGGCAGAGCCGGGTGAACCGGGAGAGCAGGCTGGACCAGGAGAGCTGGGTGGACCGGCAGAGCCGGGTTGTCCGGCAGAGCCGGGTAGACCGGCAGGTGGCTGTATCGGCGGGCGGATGTATCGGCGGGGCTGGATGTGTCCAGCCCCGCCGGCGTTTGAGGCGCGGGTCTGGGCGGAGCCCAGGGAACGGGCGAAGGGCGGGGAGGGGACTCGGCCCCTGCACAGCGCCACGAGTACCGGAGCCGGGGGCATGCCCGGGGCCGGGGCAAAGGCCAGGGCCAAGGCCGGGCCGGGCAGGGCAGGGCAGGGCCAAGCTCGGGAGCCAGGGTCGGGGGTAGGTCTGGGGCTGGGGGGCCGGGGCCGCGGCCAGGGTCGGGGAATGGGGCCGGGGCCGGCCGGGGGCCCGGGGCCGGGGCCCGGCCTAGGGCTTCCGGGTAGGCCAGAGGCCCGGGCCGGGTCCTGACCTGGGTCTTTGGGGGTAGGTCTGGGGCCTGGGGCGAGGCCTGACCTCAGCCTTCCGGGCAGCCCAGGGACCCGGCGCGGGGCCTGACCTCAGCCTTCCGGGTAGGCCTGGGGCCTGGGGCGAGGACTGGCCTCCGGCTTCGGAGGTGGACCTGGGGCCTGGTCTGGGGCTTTGGGTGGGGGTGGGGCCTGGGGCGGGTTTCGGGGTGGGGTTAACCCCCGGGGGGAGAGGCCGACCTGCCGGATGTTTCTCGGACGGGGCGCGCGGGAGGGTGGGGGGACACAGTGGATGAAGGGCGGGTCGGCGATATGGGTAGCGGCGCACACGGCGGCAGCGGTTTCGGCAGGGCGCTGCGGGCTCCCTTCGAGGGGCGGACCTGGCGGGAGTTCGGGTACCTGATGCTCGGGCTGCCGCTCAGCACCCTGTACTTCTCGCTCGCCGTCGCCGGCGTCAGCCTCGGCGCCGGACTGCTCATCACCTTCCTCGGAGTCCCGGTGCTGGCGGGGGTGCTGGCCATGTGCCGCGGGTTCGGCCGCGTGGAGCGGGCCCGGGTGCGCGGAATGCTCGGCCAGGACATCGCCGAGCCCACGCCGATCCGGGCGGAGAAGGGCGGGGCGATCGCCAGGATGGGGGCTCTGCTCAAGAGCGGGAGCGCCTGGCGGCACGTGCTGTACTCCCTGATCCACTTCCCGTGGGCGGTGTTCGCCTTCTGTGTGGCCCTGACGTTCTGGGCCTACGGGTGGGCCATGCTGCTCTACCCGCTCTGGTTCTGGGTGTTCCCGGCGTTCACCGATCAGCCGGGTCTGCAGGTCTTCCAGAACGACGACTACTCCTTCTACCTGGACTCCCCGCTCGCGATCGCCGCGACCTGCGCGACCGGGCTCGCCCTCACCCTCGCCACCCCCTGGGTGGTCCGCGCCCTGACCACTGTGGACCGGGTGCTCGTCAGCGGGCTGCTCGGGCCCTCGCGGCTCGCGCACCGGGTCAGCGAGCTGGAGTCCGACCGGGGTGTCGTGGTCGACACCGCCGCGGCCGATCTGCGGCGCATCGAGCGCGATCTGCACGATGGTGCACAGGCCCGGCTGGTGGCGCTGGCCATGGACCTGGGGCTGGCGAAGGAGAAGCTGACGGAGGACCCGCGGGCCGCCGCCCGGATGGTGGACGAGGCGCACGGGGAAGTGAAGATCGCTCTGCAGGAACTGCGGGACCTGGCCCGCGGGATCCACCCGGCGGTACTGACCGACCGGGGGCTGGACGCGGCCCTGTCCTCGGTGGCCTCCCGGTGCGCGGTGCCCGTACGGGTGGCCGTGGATCTGCCCTCGCGGCCGGCGGCGGCGATCGAGGGGATCGCGTACTTCACCGTGTCGGAGCTGCTGCAGAACGTGAGCAAGCACGCGAGGGCCCGTACGGCCGGGGTCGACGTGTGGAAGTCCGGCGAGCGGCTGCTGCTCCAGGTCGCCGACGACGGCGTCGGCGGAGCCGGCGCCGTGGCCGGTTCGGGACTGGCGGGGCTGGCCGAGCGGCTCGACGCCGTGGACGGGGTGCTCGTCGTGGACTCCCCTGCCGGTGGCGGCACGACCGTCACCGCCGAACTCCCCTGGCGGGCCGTCTGAGACCCTTCCACGAAGCCCCCACGAAGCCCCCACGAAGGACCTCCACGAAGGCCCTCCCACAAGGCGACACCCGCAGCTACCCCGGGATACCGGCCCGGCCGCACGGATACCCCACAGGGGGGTGTCCGTGCGGTTCGGTGTCCGTGCGGTTTCGGCACGTCGCCCCCGTCGCCCCCGCCCCACCCCCCTCACCACGGGCCGACACCCCGGCTTCGGGGCGGGTGTGGTGGGTGACGCGAAGGGGTGCACGGGGCCGAAAACAGCCTGTCCGGGGCCACGCGTTGATCGCGCTCCGGCTATATCCGAGCTTAAGACTGGGATGCTTGGCTGCGTCAGGGAACACGGGGCACGAGCGGACGCGGGAGCAGCGAAGTCGTGGAAGACAGGGTGCGGGTGGTCATCGCCGAGGATTCAGTGCTGCTGCGTGAGGGCCTGACCCGGTTGCTGACCGACCGGGGGCATGACGTCGTCGCAGGCGTCGGGGACGCGGAAGCCCTGATCAAGACGGTGGCGGAGCTGGCGGCCGAGGACGCGCTGCCGGATGTGGTGGTTGCCGATGTGCGGATGCCGCCGACGCACACGGACGAGGGCGTACGGGCCGCCGTACGGCTGCGGCGCGATCACCCCGGCATAGGTGTGCTCGTGCTGTCCCAGTACGTGGAGGAGCAGTACGCCACCGAACTGCTGGCCGGGTCCAGTACCGGGGTGGGGTACCTGCTGAAGGACCGGGTGGCCGATGTGCGCGAGTTCCTCGACGCCGTCGTCCGGGTGGCCCGGGGCGGCACCGCCCTGGACCCGGAGGTCGTGGCGCAGCTGCTCGGCCGCAGCCGCAAGCAGGACGTGCTCGCGGGGCTGACCCCGCGCGAGCGCGAGGTGCTCGGGCTGATGGCCGAGGGGCGGACCAATTCCGCGGTGGCCAAGCAGCTGGTGGTGAGCGACGGCGCGGTGGAGAAGCACGTCAGCAACATCTTCATGAAGCTGGGCCTGTCACCCAGTGACGGGGATCACCGGCGCGTGCTGGCCGTTCTCACCTACCTAAGATCTTGATCAACTGACACTCTGTCAGGTAAGGCCGGATTCGGACAGACCGCCGAAGGGGCGGTCCAGAAAATGAGCACCCCGAGAAGGAATCCTTACGGACGTAGGGTTGACCTTGGGCAGTGCTCACGCCTCGAAGGAGGTCCAGTTCAGTGACCAGCCAGGTCAGTAGCCCAGCCGAACAGTCCGACGGGGCCGAAGGCGCAGTCGTCGGCGAACAGCGGACGTCACCGGGCCCGAACAGCGAACCCGCAGGCCACACCGACCACACAGGCCACGAAGGCCGCGGGGGAGACGCCGGGGACGCGGGGGCGAAGGAAGTACGCCGCCTCGATCGTGTGATCATCCGCTTCGCGGGTGACTCGGGTGACGGCATGCAGCTCACCGGTGACCGTTTCACCTCGGAGACCGCCTCCTTCGGCAACGACCTCTCGACGCTGCCGAACTTCCCGGCCGAGATCAGGGCGCCCGCCGGCACCCTCCCCGGCGTGTCGTCCTTCCAGCTGCACTTCGCCGACCACGACATCCTGACGCCGGGCGACGCCCCGAACGTCCTGGTGGCGATGAACCCGGCGGCGCTGAAGGCCAACATCGCGGACGTGCCGCGCGGCGCGGAGATCATCGTCAACACCGACGAGTTCACCAAGCGCCCGATGGCGAAGGTCGGCTATGAGAACTCCCCGCTGGAGGACGGCTCGCTGGACGCCTACAACGTCCACCCGGTGCCGCTGACCACGCTCACCGTCGAGGCGCTGAAGGAGTTCGGGCTCTCGCGCAAGGAGGCCGAGCGCAGCAAGAACATGTTCGCGCTCGGGCTGCTGTCCTGGATGTACCACCGGCCCACCGAGGGCACCGAGAGCTTCCTGCGGCAGAAGTTCGCGAAGAAGCCCCAGATCGCGGAGGCGAACGTCACCGCCTTCCGGGCCGGCTGGAACTTCGGCGAGACCACCGAGGACTTCGCCGTCTCCTACGAGGTGGCCCCGGCCACCCGCGCCTTCCCGACCGGCACCTACCGCAACATCTCCGGGAACCTCGCCCTGTCCTACGGGCTCATCGCCGCAGGTCAGCAGGCCGATCTGCCGATCTACCTGGGCTCGTACCCGATCACCCCGGCCTCGGACATCCTGCACGAGCTGAGCAAGCACAAGAACTTCGGCGTACGCACCTTCCAGGCCGAGGACGAGATCGCCGGCATCGGGGCGGCGCTGGGCGCGGCCTTCGGCGGCGCGCTCGGCGTGACCACCACCTCCGGCCCCGGCGTCGCCCTGAAGTCCGAGACGATCGGCCTCGCGGTCTCCCTGGAGCTGCCGCTGCTGATCGTGGACATCCAGCGCGGCGGCCCCTCCACGGGTCTGCCGACCAAGACGGAGCAGGCGGACCTGCTCCAGGCGATGTACGGGCGCAACGGCGAGGCCCCGGTGCCGATCGTGGCCCCGCGCACCCCGGCGGACTGCTTCGACGCCGCGCTGGAGGCGGCCCGGATCGCGCTGACCTACCGGACCCCGGTGTTCCTGCTCTCCGACGGATACCTGGCCAACGGCTCCGAGCCCTGGCGGATCCCGGACGTGGCGGACCTGCCGGACCTGAAGGTCCAGTTCGCCTCCGGCCCCAACCACGAGCTCGCGGACGGGACCGAGGTCTTCTGGCCGTACAAGCGCGATCCGCAGACCCTGGCCCGCCCGTGGGCGGTCCCGGGCACGCCGGGGCTGGAGCACCGGATCGGCGGCATCGAGAAGCAGGACGGCACGGGGAACATCTCGTACGACCCGGCCAACCACGAGCTCATGGTCCGCACCCGCCAGGCCAAGGTCGACGGCATCGAGGTTCCGGACCTGGAGGTCGACGACCCGGACGGCGCGCGGACCCTGGTGATCGGCTGGGGCTCGACGTACGGGCCGATCACGGCCGCCGTACGCCGGCTGCGGCTGGCCGGGACCCCCATCGCGCAGGCCCACCTGCGCCACCTCAACCCCTTCCCGAGGAATCTTGGTGAGGTCCTGAAGCGTTACGACAAGGTAGTGGTGCCGGAGATGAACCTCGGGCAGCTCGCGACCCTCCTGAGGGCGAAGTACCTGGTCGACGCGGCGTCGTACAACCAGGTGAACGGCATGCCGTTCAAGGCCGAGCAGCTCGCCAACCATCTCGAGGAGGCCATCAATGACTGAGGTGACCGACAGCCCCGCCCTGCTCTCGCTGGTGCCCAAGGCGGCCGCCAAGCAGTCGATGAAGGACTTCAAGTCGGACCAGGAGGTCCGCTGGTGCCCGGGCTGCGGCGACTACGCGGTGCTCGCCGCGGTCCAGGGCTTCATGCCGGAGCTCGGGCTGGCGAAGGAGAACATCGTCTTCGTCTCGGGCATCGGCTGCTCCTCGCGCTTCCCGTACTACATGGACACCTACGGGATGCACTCGATCCACGGCCGCGCCCCGGCCATCGCCACGGGACTGGCCACCTCGCGCCGCGACCTGTCGGTCTGGGTCGTCACCGGTGACGGGGACGCGCTGTCCATCGGCGGAAACCACCTGATCCACGCCCTGCGGCGGAACGTCAACCTCAAGATCCTGCTGTTCAACAACCGGATCTACGGGCTGACCAAGGGGCAGTACTCCCCCACCTCCGAGCTCGGCAAGATCACCAAGTCGACCCCGATGGGCTCGCTCGACGCGCCCTTCAACCCGGTCTCGCTCGCGATCGGCGCCGAGGCCTCCTTCGTGGCCCGTACGGTCGACTCCGACCGCAAGCACCTCACCGAGGTGCTGCGCGCGGCGGCCGACCACGAGGGCACGGCGCTGGTGGAGATCTACCAGAACTGCAACATCTTCAACGACGGCGCCTTCGAGGTCCTCAAGGACCACGAGCAGGCCCAGGAGGCCGTGATCCGGCTGGAGCAGGGGCAGCCGATCCGCTTCGGCGTGGCGGGCGCCAAGGGCGTCGTGCGCAACGTGGCCACCGGCGACCTGGAGGTCGTGACCGTGACCCCGGAGAACGAATCCCGGGTCCTGGTCCACGACGCCTCCTCGGCCTCCCCGACCAACGCGTTCGCGCTGTCCCGGCTGGCCGACCCCGACACGCTGCACCGGACGCCCATCGGGGTGTTCCGCAACGTGCGGCGGCCCGTCTACGACACGCTCATGGCCGATCAGCTGGAGACGGCCGTGGACCGCAGCGGCAAGGGCGACCTGGGCGCGCTGCTGAGCGGGAACGACACCTGGACCGTCGTCGGCTGAGCCGTCCGCTCCACCCCCCGCGGAGCCCGGACCCCCAGGGCGGGTCCGGGCTCCGTCGCGTCCCGGCCGCCGGGCGGACACCCAAGTGTCATGAGCATCTCGTCAAACGCTAATGACTTTCGGCGTGCGCGGCGCTACCGTCGTCAGGTTGGCTTGAAGTAGCTCTGGAGGTCCCGTGAAGGCACAGAACGACCAGCGCACAGGGTTGCTCTACGGCTTCGCCTCGTACGGGATGTGGGGCATCGTGCCCCTCTTCTGGCCGCTCCTCCAGCCCGCCGGAGCGATCGAGATCCTCGCCCACCGCATGGTGTGGTCCCTGGCCGTGGTCGGCCTGGCGCTGCTGGCCCTGCGGCGCTGGGGGTGGATGGCGGAGCTGCTGCGCCGGCCGCGCAAGCTCGCCCTCACGGGGGTGGCCGCCGCCCTGGTCACCGTGAACTGGGGCGTGTACATCTGGGCGGTCAACAACGGCGCGGTCGTCGAGGCGAGCCTCGGCTACTTCATCAACCCCCTGGTCACCATCGCGCTCGGCGTCCTGGTCCTCGGCGAGCGCCTGCGCCGCACGCAGTGGGCGGCGGTCGGGATCGCCGTCGCCGCCGTGCTGGTCCTCGCCGTGGGGTACGGCCGGCCGCCGTGGATCTCGCTGATCCTGGCCTTCTCCTTCGCCCTGTACGGGCTGATCAAGAAGCAGCTCGGCATGGGCGGCCTGGAGTCGCTGACCGCCGAGACCGTGATCATGTTCCTGCCCGCCCTCGGCTACCTGCTGTGGCTCGGCTCGCGGGGCGAGTCCACCTTCACCGCACAGGGCGCGGGGCACGCCGCCCTGCTGGCCTCGGCCGGGCTGGTCACCGCGATCCCGCTGATCTGCTTCGGCGCCGCCGCGATCCGGGTCCCGCTGTCCACCCTCGGGCTGCTCCAGTACATGGCCCCCGTCTTCCAGTTCGGCCTCGGCGTCCTGTACTTCCACGAGGCCATGCCGCCCGCGCGCTGGGCCGGCTTCTCCCTGGTCTGGGTCGCCCTCTCGATCCTCACCTGGGACGCGCTGCGCACCGCCCGCCGCTCCCGCGCCCTGCGCCTGGAGGGCCTGTCGGCGGCCCTCCAGAGCCCTCCCCCGAGCCCCCTCCCGAGCCCTCTTCCGGCCCCGGCGCGCGAGACCGCGTAGCACCGCTCGGAGCATCGACGGGCGCGTCCTCGGACGCGCCCGTCCGCATGTCCGGTCCTCCTCACGTCCACACCCCCGCCGCCCCCGCGCCTACCCGTCCATCGGCAGCCCCGTCGCGGCGAGCCGGAGGCGGGGCGGTACGTGCGCGGCCACCAGGGCCACGGCCTCCCCGGCCGTGTCGACCTCGCCGACCACCCCGGAGGGATCGCGCCGCACGACGCGGAACCGCCCGTCGGGCAGCGGGATCACGAAGGGGACCGCCACCTCGTAGGGGAAGCGGGTCGTGCTGCTGAAGTGCACGTGACAATGGCTCGTGTACGGGTAGAGCTGCCGCAGGACCGGGTGCTCGTGGGCCGCCTCCAGCACCGCGATGGTGCCGAGATGCCAGACCTTGGAACCCAGGCGCTCCAACCTGTCCTCCCATGCCCGCCGCGTGTCGAGCCACTGCGCCTCGACGACCGCCGCACGGGTCTCTTCGTTCACATTCATCCCCCCAGTGTGCTCTCGCCCCGGCCTCGCGCGCGGCTCCGTCCGCTTTCCGAACGGGTGTGACCGGATTGAGGTCTTGACGGATTGTCATGCCCTCACTGACCATCAGGCTCGCACTGACGCACGTTGCTCACCTGTTCTACCCCGCACGTTTCCGCACACATCCCCAGTACGGAATCCCGGAGCCCCCACATGAGCCTGTCCGTCTCCCGGCGCATCGCCACCGTGACCGCCCTCGCGGTCGCCGGCCTGTTCGCCGCCACCGCCCCCGCCGCGCTCGCCTCGCCGACCTCGGTCGCCGCCGCGCCCACGCCGCCCGACATCCCGCTCGCCAACGTCAAGGCGCACCTGACGCAGTTGCAGTCGATAGCCACCGCCAACGGCGGCAACCGCGCCCACGGCCGGGCCGGTTACAAGGCCTCGATCGACTACGTGAAGGCCAAGCTGGACGCGGCCGGCTTCACGACCACGCTGCAGACCTTCACCTCCAGCGGCGCCACCGGCTACAACCTGATCGCCGACTGGCCGGGCGGCGACCCCAACTCGGTCCTGATGTCCGGCGCGCACCTCGACTCGGTGACCTCCGGCGCGGGCATCAACGACAACGGCTCCGGCAGCGCGGCCGTCCTGGAGACCGCGCTCGCCGTCTCCCGGGCCGGCCTCACACCCACCAAGCACCTGCGCTTCGGCTGGTGGGGCGCGGAGGAGCTGGGCCTGGTCGGCTCGAAGTACTACGTCAACAACCTGCCGACCGCCGAGCGCGCGAAGTTCGCCGGGTACCTGAACTTCGACATGATCGGCTCGCCGAACCCGGGCTACTTCGTCTACGACGACGACCCGACGATCGAGCAGACCTTCAAGAACTACTACGCGGGCCTCGGCGTCCCCACCGAGATCGAGACCGAGGGCGACGGCCGCTCCGACCACGCGTCCTTCAAGAACGTCGGCATCCCCGTCGGCGGCCTGTTCACCGGCGCCAGCAACAGCAAGACGGCGGCCCAGGCGCAGAAGTGGGGCGGCACCTCCGGTCAGGCCTTCGACCGCTGCTACCACTCCTCCTGCGACAACACGTCGAACATCAACGACACCGCCCTGGACCGCAACTCCGACGCCATCGCCTACGCGATCTGGAACCTCGGGTTCGCCGTCCCGGTCCCGCCGGGCCCGTCCTTCGAGAACACGGCCGACGTCTCCATCCCGGACTCCCCGGCCGCCGCGGTGAACTCGCCGATCACGGTCTCGGGCGTCGCGGGCAACGCCCCGGCCACCACCAAGGTCGACGTGAACATCGTCCACACCTACATCGGTGACCTGGTGGTCGACCTGGTGGCCCCCGACGGCACCCTGTACAACCTGCACAACCGCAGCGGCGGCAGTGCGGACAACATCGTCAAGTCCGTCACGGTCAACGCCTCCTCCGAGGTCGCCAACGGAGTGTGGAAGCTCCAGGTGAAGGACGTGGCCGCGCAGGACGTCGGCTACATCAACAGCTGGAAGATCACCTTCTAGGACGGCGGCACGGCGACACTTCCAGGACAACACCTCAAATGGTCTAGTCCTCTTGGGCTCCGGCATGATCTGATCGGATCATGCCGGAGCTCATAGCCGCCCTGTTCAGCCTGCTCGCCCAGGCCGCCGCCGCCGTCAACCCCGCACTTCTGGTGCGCAGGCGCCGGCGGCTCCGGCGACTGTCGGACCACGCACAGGGCCGAACCGTCCACGTCCCCTGCGATCTGCGGGACTCCGCACTCACCGCCGGCCGGTGGTCCGAGGGCCACCTGGAGCTGCCGCTGGACGGGCCGGTCCGCTGGCTCGCCAAGGGTGCCGGTACGGCGGCGGCCGTGGACTTCCCGCCCCTGGAGGCCGTCTCCGCCGACGAGATCGGTGTGGCGTTCCGCTCCGCCGACGGAGCCACCGAGCTGCGACTGCACCCGGACGAGGCCCCGATGGTGCTGCGCGTCCTACGTGTCCTGCGCGAGGCCCCGTAGCGAGGCCGACAGCGGCTCCTGGATCCGGGCCCGCAGCTCCTCCGCGACCGCGGCGACATCGGCGCGGCCCACCTTCGCCGCCTCCACCAGATCGCCGAGTTCCTCCGGCGAGGGCAGCTGCTTGGCGCCGGCGACCCGCAGGTACGAGCGGGTGGCGGCGGCCGCGTAGAACTCGTTCATCGGGGATTCCAGCGCCGGGCACACGGCGAGGGTGTGCAGAAACGCGGCGGCCCGCCACGCGGTGTCC
This sequence comes from Streptomyces sp. NPDC006450, assembly GCF_040612195.1. NCBI lineage: Bacteria > Bacillati > Actinomycetota > Actinomycetes > Kitasatosporales > Streptomycetaceae > Streptomyces > Streptomyces sp. NPDC006450. The sequence goes on from NZ_JBEXPT010000003.1 coordinate 158,335, forward strand.
GGGGCGGGCTGTTCGGGGACCAGGACGAGGTCGTTCTGGTGACGGGCCACGGCGGCGGCCACTCCGGAGGGATCCCACACGGCGGGATCGGACGGGAGATGGTGGGCCAGAGCGGTCCAGGCCCACTCCATGGTGATCTTCAATGCCCGAACCGCTCCTGGAAGTAGCCCCAGTGGTCGGCGAACTCCTCGATCCCGGACAGGAAGTTCTTCCGGTCCTCGTCGAGCTCGCGTTCCGTGACTTCGGTGATCAGCGCGGTGACCGTCGTGCCCAGGGCCGCCGCACGCGCCTTCAGGCGTTCGTGGAACTCTTCTTCCAGGCGGATGGTGACGTGTCTCGACATGCTTTTCACGGTACAGCGGGGCCGCTGTACGCAGGGCCGGAACGGCACAAGGGTGGGCAGGGACACAGTCCCCGCCCACCCTCGGATGCCGCCCGGTCCCGGGCCGCGCCTACTTGTTGGCGTCGGCCGCCTTCACCAGCTCGGCCTTGGTGACCGCGCCGACGTAGACCTTGCCGTCGTCCGTGATCAGCGCGTTGATGACGCGGGTCTTCAGGACCCGGCCCTCGCCGAACTTCCCGGAGACCTTCTCCCCGAGCGCGTCGAGGAACTGCGAGGCGCCCTTGGGCGCGTTCTTGTCCTTCGCCGCGTCGTCGAGGCCCTTGAGGGTGTTGTCCGCGCCGGTCTCGATCCGGGCGATCGAGGTCCAGCCCTCGCCGAGGACCTTCGGCTCGCCGTTGACGCCCTCGGCGCCGCCGGTCAGGCCGCCCAGGCCCGGGATGGCCTCCAGCGCACCCAGCCCGCCGTCCTTGCCGTCCTTGCCGTGCTCGCCGGCCGCGCCCTCGGTCACCTTGGCGTCCTTGGGCGGGGTGAAGGAGAAGGTGTCGGCGGCGGGCTTGGCGAAGTCCACCTTGGTGAAGCCCGCGTCCACGATCGGCTTGCCGCCGTCGGTGGAGAGCAGCTGCACGCGCAGCGGCATTCCGTTCTTCGCGTCCACCGCGATCTTCACCGAGGCGACCGTCGAACCGGTCCCCTTCGGCTTCAGGACCAGCTGGTAGGCGTCGCGCCCGGCCACCTGGGCCGTGTCGCCGACGCTGACGTCGGTGGTCGGTCCGGCGGCCCTCAGGACCTCCTGGGCGAACTCCTGCGGGGAAACGGGGAGTTCGTCGCCGGTCTTGCGCTCGGTGCCCTTGCCGCCCTTGTCCGCGTCCGCGGGGGCCTTCTCGTGGAAGACCTCCTTCGACTTGGAGTCGTACCCCCAGACGTCGTCGCCGTTGTGGACGAGGCTGTACTCGTCCTTCCCGTCGACGAAGGTGAGCTTCTGGCGGTCCGGTCCGTCGGCGGCCACACGGAAGGTGTGGGTGCCGCTCACCAGCTGGGCGAGCTTGTCCTGCGGGTCCGCGGAGCCGCCGGTCACGCCGCCACCGCCGCCCAGCAGGCCCGCCGGAAGGCTCGGCAGGCCCAGGTCCGTGCTGATCTTGGCGCTGCCGGACAGCTGCTGCACGTCCGAGGCCGCGATCTTCTCGATGAGCTGCTGGGCCGTCACCGGCGGCAGGTCCGGTCCGCCGGCGTTCGCGAAGGCCGGAACCATCGCGATCGTGCCGGCGACCACACCGAACACCGCGACCGGTACGGCGTACCGAGCGGCCTTGCGGGATTTTGCGTTCGTTGCCATGTCTGTCTGCCCTACCTCTGTGTGTACGGCGGCGACCTACCCGTCCTGCATGCGGTCGACATGCACGACCACGTCCACCCCTCGCCGCCACTCTCACCCGATCTGGTGGGGATGTGCCTCTATCTGACCAAAGAACAGGGGGTCGGGGCGTCAGCCCCCGGAGCCAACTGTGCGTACGCCCCAGGGATGACATGACGCGGGCCCGGCCTCCCCCACCCGTAGGGGTTGCCGGGCCCGGGCCCCTGTACTCGGTGGTGCGCGCCCCGCCGTCAGCCCGCGCGGTGGACCACGGCGTCGCAGAGCTCCACCAGCGCCGACTTCGCGAAGCAGTCCGGCAGCGGGGCCAGCGTGGCCCGCGCCTCCTCCGCGTACCGCACGGTGTCCCTGCGGGCCCGCTCCAGGGCCGGGTGGACCCGCAGCCGGGCGAGCACATCGGCGTGCCGCGCGTCGTCCGTCAGATCGCCGTCCAGGAGCCGTACGAGGTCCAGGTCGTCGGGGTCGCCGCCCTGGGCCGCCATCTCCCGCAGCCGCAGGACCGGCAGCGTCGGGATGCCCTCGCGCAGGTCGGTGCCGGGGGTCTTGCCGGACTCGTGCGAGTCGGAGGCGATGTCGAGGACGTCGTCGGCGAGCTGGAAGGCGGTGCCGAGCCGCTCGCCGTACTGGGTCAGGATGTCGACGACCGACTCGTCGGCGCCGGACATCATCGCGCCGAAGCGGCCGGAGACCGCGATCAGCGAGCCGGTCTTGCCGGCGATGACGTCGAGGTAGTGCTCGACGGGGTCGCGGCCGTCGCGCGGGCCGGCCGTTTCCAGGATCTGGCCCGTCACCAGCCGCTCGAACGCCTCGGCCTGGACCCGTACGGCCTCGGGACCGAGGTCCGCCAGGATGTGCGAGGCGCGGGCGAACAGGAAGTCACCCGTCAGGACGGCCACGGAATTGCCCCAGCGGGCGTTGGAGCTCTCCACGCCGCGGCGCACGTCCGCCTCGTCCATGACGTCGTCGTGGTAGAGGGTCGCCAGGTGGGTGAGCTCCACGACCACGGCGGAGGGGACGATCCCGGGAGCGTAGGGATCGCCGAACCGGGAGGCGAGCATCACGAGCAGCGGCCGGAACCGCTTGCCGCCGGCCCGGACCAGGTGCTGCGCGGCCTCGGTGATGAAGGGGACTTCGCTCTTGGTGGCTTCCAGCAGACCCGCCTCGACGGCGGCCAGTCCGGCCTGGACATCGGTCTCAAGAGCCTGGTCCCGCACGCTCAGTCCGAACGGCCCGACGACGGTCACGAGGGGTACTCCTGTCTGCTGACGATCACCTTGACGATCACACGGATTGTCGATGTGTCGCTGCCATCACTCAAGCCAGCGTATCCGGTCTGTTTTCGATCACCCAGGGCGCCTGTCCGGGCACAGGGTGCGTACCGGCCAGGCATTGCCCTATCTACCCCGGTATGTTCTAGAGCAGCCGAAACAACCGGAGAATGCGTTTTGTCCAGAACTGCGACCGATATAGACGAGCCCTCGGATCCGGAGGCGGACCAGCCGCCGCCCTCCGACGACCACGCCTTCCTCGGGCACCCCCGGGGCCTCGCCACGCTCTCCGGACTGGAGGTCTGGGAGCGCTTCTCGTTCCTGGGCATGCAGGCCATCCTCGTCCTCTACTTCGCGGACACGGTGGCCAACGGCGGCCTGGGGATGAGTCCGGGCACCGCGGCCTCCGTCTCGGCGGCCTACGGGACCATGGTCTACCTCGTCTCCGTCGCCGGCGGGTGGCTCGCCGACCGGATCCTGGGTTCGTACCGCGCCGTGCTCTGGGGCGGCATCCTGATCGCCTGCGGCCACTACGCGATGGCCGTGCCGACCGCCGCCATGACCTGGGTGGGCCTCGGCCTGATCAGCGCCGGCACCGGCCTGCTGAAGCCCAACGTGGCCAGCATGGTCGGCAAGCTGTACAGGACGGACGACGACCGGCGCGACGCCGGCTTCGCCCTGTACTACATGGGCATCAACATCGGCGCCTTCGCCGGCCCCCTGATCACCGCCTGGCTCGGCGAGCACCAGGGCTGGCACTGGGGCTTCTCGGCCGCGGCCATCGGCATGACCGCGGGCCTGGTCCAGTACGTCGCCGGGCGCCGCCACCTGGCCGGGCGCAAGCACTCCGCGGAGTTCGCGCTGGCGCCCGAGGCGATGCGCTCCGCCGTGACGAAGATCATTGGGGGGATCGTCGCCTTCGCCGCGCTCGCCACTCTTCTGGCCGTACTCGGCTGGCTGACGATGGACCGGTTCGTGGACCTGCTCACCCTGGTCTCGGTGATCGCGCCCATCGTGTACTTCGCGATCATGTTCCGCAGCCCCCGGGTGACGGGCGAGGAGCGGGGGCGCCTGCGCCCGTACGTGGTGCTCTTCCTGGCCTCGGTGGCCTTCAACTTCATCCTCTTCCAGGCGTACTCGACGATGATGCTGCTCGCGTCGACGAACGCCCGCACCGAGATCCTCGGCTTCACCTTCCCGGCCGGCTGGTACGCCTCCGCGCTCGGCGCGTTCGAGGTGCTCCTGGCCCCGGTCGTCGCCGCGCTGTGGGTCCGGATGGGCCCCAAGCAGCCGCACGCCTCCAACAAGATCGCCATCGGCGTGATCCTGGGCGGCCTGTCCTTCCTCCTGATGGTCGTCCCGACCTCGGGGCACACGGGCGACACGTACGAGATGGCCGCCTGGTGGATCATCGGCTCCTACCTGCTGCTCGGACTCGGCGACGTCCTGCTGGAGACCTCCGGCATGTCGGCCACCACGAAGCTCGCCCCGAAGGCCTTCGCCAGCCAGACGATGGCCCTGTGGTTCCTCTCCCTCGCCCTGGCCAACGGCATCCAGGCGCAGGTGGTCAAGCTCTACGGCCAGGTCTCCAACCCCGCCTACTTCGGGGTCAACGGCGCCATCGCCGTCGCGGTGGGACTGGCCGTGATCGCGCTCGCGCCGTGGCTCAAGCGCACGATGCACCCCGTCCACTGACCGGCTGAGAGCTCCGATGATCATCCGTACAGATTTCCCCTACGGGACCACCCACGAGGACGTCCGGATCCCCCTCCAGGACGGCACCGAGCTGTACGCCCGCATCTGGCGCCCGGTCACCGACGAGCCCGTCCCGGCGCTGCTGGAGTACCTCCCGTACCGCCTCACCGACTGGACCGCCCCGCGCGACTGGCAGCGCCACCCCTGGTACGCGGGCCACGGCTACGCCTCCGTACGCGTCGACGTGCGCGGCCACGGCAACAGCGGCGGCGACCCGGGCGACGAGTACGACGCCCAGGAACTCGCCGACGGCGTCGCGGTGGTGGAGTGGCTGGCCGCCCAGCCCTGGTGCACGGGGTCCGTGGGGATGTTCGGGATCTCCTGGGGCGGCTTCAACAGCCTGCAGATCGCGGCGCTCGCCCCGGAGCCCCTCAAGGCGGTCGTCACCGTCTGCTCCACGGACGACCGCTTCGACAACGACGTCCACTACATGGGCGGCTCCCTCCTCGCCGTGGACATGCACGCGTGGGCGGCGACCATGCTCGCCTTCGCCTCCCGCCCGCCGGACCCGCTCTACGCGGGCGAGGGCTGGCGCGACCAGTGGCTCTCCCGGCTGGGCGCGGTCGAACCCCTCGTCCACACCTGGCTCTCCCACCAGACCCGCGACGCGTACTGGCGCCACGGCAGCGTCTGCGAGGACTACGGGGCCGTCGGCGCGGCCGTCCTCGCCGTGGGCGGCTGGCACGACCCGTACCGCGACACCGTGCTGCGGCTGGTCGCCGCGCTCCCCGCCGACCGGGTGCGCGGGCTGATCGGCCCGTGGTCGCACCAGTACCCCGACCGGGGCCTGCCGCCGGGGCCCGCCATCGGCTTCCTCCAGGAGACCCTGCGCTGGTGGGACCACTGGCTCAAGGGCAAGGACACCGGCGTCATGTCCGAACCCCTCCTCCGCTCCTGGATCTCCGAGTCGCACCCTCCCGCGACCACCTACCCGACCCTGCCGGGCCGCTGGGTCGGCGACCCGTCCTGGCCCTCGCCGCACGTGGACCCGGTCACGTACGCCTTGCAGGGCGCGCCGGTCGTCGTGGCCTCCCCGCAGCACACCGGCCTGGACGCGGGCCGCTTCTTCCCCTTCGGCAACGACGCCGACCTGCCGCCGGACCAGCGCGAGGAGGACGCGAAGTCGGCCTGCTTCGAGTTCCCCGTCGGGGACGGTTCCGGGCCGGTGGAGATCCTGGGCAGGCCGGTGGTCAGGCTGCGCCTGCGCATGGACGTCCCCTACGGGCAGGTCATCGCCCGCCTCTGCGACGTGGCGCCCGACGGCTCCTCGACGCTCGTCACGAGGGGCGTGCTGAACCTGTCCTCCCGGCAGGGCCGGGACAAGGCGGTTCCGTGGCCCGTGGGCGCGTACGAGGACGTGGTCTTCGACCTCAACGGCATCGGCCACTCCTTCCCGCCCGGCCACCGGATCCGCCTCGCCCTGTCCTCCGCCTACTGGCCGTGGATCTGGCCGCGGGCCGGCTCCGAGCGGGGCTGGACCCTGGACCCGGCGGGCAGCGCGGTGGAACTCCCGGTCCGCGACCCGTCCTGCGACACCGGCCCGATCCTCTTCGAGGCCCCGGAGCAGTCGCAGCCCCTGGGCGTCTCCTACCCCGCGACCCTGGACGCCCCCCGGCCGGAACGGCTGGTCGTACGGGACGTCGCGCGCGGGCTCTGGCGCCTGGAGGTCGACCCCCGCTACGGCGGAACCCGGGTGTACCCGGACGGGCTGGAGTTCAGCGAGGACGCGCAGGAGGTGTACGAGATCCAGGAGTCGGACCCCTTGTCCGCCCGGACCCACTCCACCTGGACCGTACGGCTGCACCGGCCGGAGCTGGCCTGGGACGTCTCGGTGGTGACCCGCTCGGAAATCACCTGCGACGAGGGCGGCTTCCTCACTTCGAACGAGGTGGTCTGCCGCGAGGGCGACGAGGTCCTCTTCCACCGCACGTGGGAGCGACGCCTGCCGCGCGCGGCGGTGTAAGCCGCCCCGGCCGCGGCCCGGCCGCTGCGCGGGCGGAGTTCCCCTACCCGGCCCCCCCGGGCCGGGGACGGGGACCGGTCCCCGCCAACGGCCCCGCACGAGCAGGCCGACCGTCAGGCGAACAGCCGCTCCAGCACCACCGCGATGCCGTCCTCCTCATTGGAGAGCGTGACCTCGTCCGCGACGGCGAGGAGCTCCCGGTGGGCGCCCGCCATCGCGACCCCGTGCGCCGCCCACGCGAACATCGGGATGTCGTTCGGCATGTCGCCGAAGGCGATCGTGGACGAGCCGGAGACGTCGAGGAGTTCCGCCGCAACCGCCAGACCGCTCGCCTTGTCGATGCCCGGCGGCTGGAGTTCGACCGTGTGTTCACCGGCCATGGTGACGTTGACCAGGTCCCCGACGACGCCCCGGGCGATCTCCGTCAGCTCGTCGTCCGAGAGGCGGGGGTGCTGGAGGAGCACCTTGCTGATCGGGGAGGCCCAGAGGTCGGCGCGCCGGGCCACCGGGACCGTCGGCAGGTGCGGGTGCCAGATCCGGTAGCCGGGCCCTATCAGCATCTCCGCGTCGACGCCCTCCTGGTTGACCGCCGCGTAGACCTCCCCGACCTCCGCCTCGATCTTCCCGAGAGCGACTTCGGCCAGCTCCCGGTCCATGGCCACGGAGCGCAGCAGCAGACCGGCCGCCGCGTCGTACACCTGCGCTCCCTGCCCGCACACCGCGAGCCCCGTGTAGCCGAGGCCGTCCAGGACGTGGCGGACCTGCGGGACGGGGCGGCCTGTCACGATGATGTGCCGGGCGCCTGCCGCGCGGGCGGCGGCGAGGGCCGCGTGGGAGCGGGCCGAGACGGTGTCTCCGGCGCGCAGCAGAGTCCCGTCCAGGTCGGTGGCCACGAGTGCAAAGGGGAGGGCGGAAGTCACGCGTGCAAGGATACGGACCTCCTCGGACAAGTCCTACAAATAGTGCCCGAATCCGGCCTCCCACACGCCCCACCAGCCCCTTAACCTGTCAACCAGCTCCCGGGACACCCCCGGGCCGCGTCGAAAGCGAGGCAGCACCCCATGCCCCAGCAGAGCCCCCTCGATGTGCCCGAGGGCGACCCGTTCGGGCCGCACAACCTCCCCTACGGCGTGTTCTCCACCGCCGGGGAGGAGCGGCGCCGGATCGGTGTCCGCATCGGCGGGTACGTGCTCGACGCCGGGGCGGCCGCGGCCGCGCTCGGATCCCCGTACGCCGGACTGCTCGGTCAGCCCTCGCTCAACCCGCTGCTCGCCGCGGGCCGTACCGCCTGGAAGGACGTGCGCCGCGCGCTCACCGCCTGGGTCACCGACCCCGGCCACCGGCCCTCCGTCGAGCCGCACCTGCTGCCGCTGGAGGAGGTCGCCCTGCACCTCCCGTACGAGGTCGCCGACTACGTCGACTTCTACGCGAGCGAGCACCACGCGACGAACGTCGGGCGGATCTTCCGGCCGGACGGGGACGCGCTGACCCCCAACTGGAAGCACCTGCCCATCGGTTACCACGGCCGGGCGGGGACGATCGTGGTGTCGGGCACGGACGTCGTACGGCCTTCCGGCCAGCGCAAGGCGCCCGCCGACCCGGCGCCCGTCTTCGGGCCCTCCGTGAAGCTCGACATCGAGGCCGAGGTCGGCTTCGTCGTCGGCACCCCCTCGGAGCAGGGCCACCCGGTGGCCCTCGGCGACTTCGAGGAGCACGTCTTCGGACTGTTCCTGCTCAACGACTGGTCCGCGCGGGACATCCAGGCCTGGGAGTACGTGCCGCTCGGCCCCTTCCTCGGCAAGTCCTTCGCCACCTCCGTCTCCGCCTGGGTCACCCCGCTGGAGGCCCTGGACGCGGCCCGGGTCGCCCCGCCCGCCCGGGACTTCCCGCTCCTGCCCTACCTCGAGGACTCCGGCGCCGACCGCCCCGGCGGCTTCGACCTGCGGATCACCGTATCCATCAACGGGCAGGAGGTGGCCCGGCCGCCGTTCGCCTCGATGTACTGGACCGCCGCCCAGCAGCTCGCGCACATGACCGTCAACGGCGCCTCGCTGCGCACCGGCGACGTGTACGGCTCCGGCACCGTCAGCGGCCCGGAGACCGACCAGCGCGGCTCGCTGCTGGAACTCACCTGGAACGGCCGCGACGCGATCGAGCTCACCGACGGCAAGCGCACCTTCCTGGAGGACGGCGACACCGTCACCCTCACCGCATGGGCACCGGGCGCCGACGGCACCCGCGTGGGCCTCGGCGAGGTCACCGGCCGCATCGTGGGCACCCGCTAGTCCACATCCCGGGACGACCGCAAACGGCGGGGTGGCGGATCTTTCCGCCACCCCGCCGTTTGCGCAGGTCACAGCGGTACGCGGACACCCGCGAGTGGCGCAACACTGCGGCAACACCACCGACGCGGCCCCCTCGGTATGTTCCCTGCCATGCCAGCCGAACGCACCCGCGAACACACCGTCCCGGTCGCCGCCGCGCGCCGCCGGCGGCTGCGCGCGGACCAGGCGCGACAGCTCGCCGACCTGCTGCGCCACCAGATCCTGGCGGGCGGCTATCCCACCGGCGTCCTCCCCCTGGAGGACACCCTCGCCGCCGACTACGGCGCCGGCCGCAACACCGTGCGCCAGGCCCTCGACCTGCTGCGGGGCGAACGGCTCGTCGAGCGGCGCCCCGGCGTCGGCACCGTCATCGTCTGCGCCAAGTACCCGCACGGCCTCGACCGCCTCCAGGGACTCGCCGAAACCCTCCACGAACACGGCCGGGTCACCAACGAGGTCCGCACCGCCGGCCCCGTCCGCGCCCCGGCCCCCGTCGCCGCCCGGCTGCGCCTGCCCGAACACTCCGACGTGCTCTACATCGAGCGGCTGCGCCGCCTGAACGGGCTGCCGCTCTCGCTCGACCTCACGTACGTCCCCCTGGACATCGGCGCGGACCTGATCGGCTGCGACCTGGAGAACACCGACGTCTTCCGGCTGCTGGAGTCCCTGACCGGGCAGCCGCTCGGCCACGCCGAGATCACCCTCGAAGCCGTCAACGCCGACGCGCACTCCGCCGCCGTCCTGCAGGCCCCGCGCGGGGCCGCCGTCCTGATGCTGGAGCGCCTCACGCACCTCGGCGACGGCCGGCCCGTGGACCTGGAGTTCATCCGCTTCCGCGGCGACCGGATCACCATGAGCGGCCTGCTGCACCGCAGCGCCACCCCGTAACTCCCCTCCGCTCCCCCCTTTCCTGGAGACAGCCATGCCTCTGGTCCCCCAGCGCGGCGACGTGCCCGTGACCATCGACGAGTCCCTGTGCATCGACGGCTGCACCCTCTGCGTCGACATGTGTCCGCTCGACTCGCTCGCGATCCGCGAGGACAACGGCAAGGCCTACATGCACGTGGACGAGTGCTGGTACTGCGGCCCGTGCGCCGCCCGCTGTCCCACCGGCGCGGTGACCGTCAACATGCCCTACCTGCTCCGGTGAAAGGCCCCCTCACGATGCGCACGAAAGCCCTCTCTCCCGCCCTGCTCCTGCTCGTCCCCCTGGTCACGGCGTGCTCCGAGGCCTCCGGCGCGGACGGCGACTCCAAGACGGTCACGGTGACCGTCGGCTACCAGTCCAAGACCATCAACACCGTCACCGCCGGTACGCTCCTGCGCTCGCTCGGGTACTTCGAGCAGGAGCTCGCGGCGCGCGGCAAGAAGGACGGGGTCACCTACAAGGTCGACTGGCAGGACTACGCCACCGGCGCCCCCATCACCGCCCAGATGACCGCCGGGAAGATCGACATCGGCTCGATGGGCGATTTCCCCCTCCTCATCAACGCGGCGCGCGGCAAGGAACTGAAGCAGCCCACCCGGCTCGTCTCCGTCACCGGATACAACCTGCGCGGCGGCCTCAACACCGTGGTCACCGCACCCGGCGCGAAGCTGGAGTCGCTCGCCGACCTGCGGGGCAAGAAGGTGTCCACCTCGGTCGGTTCGGCCGCCGACGGGACCCTCGTACGGGCCCTGCAGCGCGCCGGCATCGATCCCGAGAAGGGGATCGAGAAGCTCAACCAGCAGCCCAGCGTGGGCGCGTCGGCCCTTCAGGCGGGCAGCGTCGACGCCCTGTCGCAGTTCGTCGCCTGGCCCGGTCAGCTGGCTTTCGAGGGACGGGCCAAGGCCCTGTACGACGGGGCCGAGCTGAACCTGCCGACCTTCCACGGGGTCACGGTCCGCGAGAAGTTCGCGTCCGAACGCCCCGCCGTCCTGGACGACTTCCTGCGCGCCCAGCGCAAGGCGACCGAGCACCTGCGCACGCAGCCGGTCGCGGCGGCCGAGGCGGTGGCCAAGGAGACCGGGCTGCCGGCGGAGGTCGTGTACCTCTACAACGGGGCCAACGGCATCGCGACCTTCGACCCGGCCCTGCGCCCCGAACTGCTGGCCGCACTGAAGGAGGACGTCCCCGTCCTCAAGGCGGCGAAGCTGGTGGACTCCGTCGACGTGGACGCCTTCGTGGATCCCGCGCCGCTGAAGCGCGCCACGGCGGGCGCGGACTACCCGGCGGCCGCACCGGCCCGCCCGGAGCTGTGGCTGAAGGAGGGCAACCGCACCCAGAGCTTCGACTCCCCGGCGGCCCTGCTGAAGGCCTACAAGGCCGCCGGGACCGGCGTCCGCGCGGCCTACGTCCCGGACGCGGTGACGGGCACGCTCTGGTTCGCCGACAAGGCGGTCTGGGTCGCGGAGGGCTCCGCACTGCGCGCGTTCGTCACCCCGTCGGGCGCGAAGGCGTACGTGGACCGGCACGCGGGGTCCGGCGCGCGGATCGTGAGCTTCGCCGAAGCCGGAGCCCTCACGTCATGACGGCCCGCCGCCGGCTGCTACGGCTGACGTCGCTCGCCGCGGCTCTGGCCGCCTGGCAGCTCCTGACCTCCCTCGACGTCAACCTGTGGCTCCGCTTCGAGCAGTTCCCGACCGTGGGCGAGGTGGCCTCGACGTTCGCGGACCGGGCGACGACCGGCCCCTACTGGCAGGACCTCGGCTTCAGCCTGCGGCGCATCGTGACGGGCTTCGCACTGGCGTCCGTCCTGGGCGTGGCCGCGGGCATGGCGATCGCCCGCTCCCGCCTCGCGGCGGACCTGCTGGGGCCGGTCCTCGAAGTCCTGCGCCCGATCCCGGCGATCGCGCTGGTCCCGGTGGCCATCCTGCTCTTCCCCTCCAACGAGCAGGGCATCGTCTTCATCACCTGCGCGGCCGCCTTCTTCCCCGTCCTCGTCTCCACCCGGCACGCGGTGTCCGCGCTGTCCCCGGTATGGGAGGAGGCCGTCCTGACGATGGGCGGCGGCCGCGGCCGGATCCTGTTCTCGGTGGTCCTCCCGGGGGCCCTTCCGGGCATCTTCGGCGGCCTGTCGGTCGGGATCGGGGTGTCGTGGATCTGCGTGATCTCCGCCGAGATGATCTCCGGGGAGTACGGGGTCGGCTACCGCACCTGGCAGGACTACACGGTCGTGGACTACCCCGGGGTCTTCGTCGGCATGGCCACGATCGGGGCGCTCGGGTGGCTCACCTCGACGGCGGTGGAACTCGCCGGCCGCCGCCTCACGCGCTGGCTCCCGAGCCGCACCACCCCGGGCCCCCGCGGCCTGATCCCCCGCCGCCAGGACTCCGGCACCCCGGCCTCCCCCGGTACGGGCTCCCGCCCCGCGAACTCCCGCAGCCCGGCCTCCCCCGGTACGGCCTCCCCCGGTACGGGGCTCCACCCCGTGGGCGCCCGTCCCCGGGGCCCGGCCCCGGCCGACGGGCCGCCCGGCTAGCCGCTGCGCGGGGCGGAGTTCCCCTCCCCGCAGGGCCGACCCACCCGCATCACCGAGCCACCTGCCAAGGAAGGAAGAGGCCATGCCACCCGTACAAGCACCCCCATCACCCCCGACGGCCAAGGCCGCCACCGGCGCGTCCCTCCGCCTGAGGGGATCCCTCGGCCACCCGGGCAGCACCCCCGTGCTCGACGCCGTCGACCTCGACGTCCGCCCGGGCGAGGTGCTGACGGTCGTCGGCCCGTCCGGCTGCGGCAAGTCCACCCTCCTGCGCACCCTCGCCGGCCTCCTCCCGCCCCTGACCGGCAGCGTCGAGCAGGACGGCCACCCGATCACCCGCCCCGACGCCACCCGGGCGCTCGTGTTCCAGGACGACGCCCTCCTCCCCTGGCGCACGGTCCGCGCCAACGTCGAACTCCCCCTGGCCATCGGCGGAACGCCCCGCGCCGACCGCCGCCGCACCGCAACGGAGTGGCTGGAGCGCGTGGGCCTGGCCGGCCACGCCCACAAGCACCCGCACCGGCTCAGCGGCGGCCAGCGCCAACGCGTCCAGTTGGCCCGGGCCCTCGCCGCCACCCCGCGCGCCGTGCTCATGGACGAACCCTTCGGCGCGCTCGACGCCCAGACCCGCGCCGAGATGCAGGACCTCCTCGTCACCGTCCTCGCGGGTACGGGCGCCACCGTCGTCTTCGTCACCCACGACGTCGACGAGGCCCTCTTCCTGGGCGACCGCGTCGCACTCCTCGCCACGGGCGAGCTGATCGACGTACCGCACCCGCGGGAGCGTGCCGGCGACCGCGACGAAGACCGCTCCGCGCTGCGCAAGCGCATCATCGACTCCCTCTGAAAGGCCTCCCATGGATCTCCCCGCGCTCGCCGACGCCGAGGAACTGACCTGCGACGTCCTCGTCATCGGCGGCGGCACCGCCGGCACGATGGCGGCGCTGACCGCCGCCGAGGCCGGCGCGCGGGTGCTGCTCCTGGAGAAGGCGCACGTCCGGCACTCCGGCGCCCTCGCCATGGGCATGGACGGGGTCAACAACGCCGTCATCCCGGGCCGCGCCGAGCCCGACGACTACGTCGCCGAGATCACCCGCGCCAACGACGGCATCGTCGACCAGTCCACGGTCCGCCAGACGGCGACCCGCGGGTTCGCCATGGTGCGGCGACTGGAGTCGTACGGGGTGAAGTTCGAGAAGGACGAGCACGGCGAGTACGCCGTGCGCCAGGTCCACCGCTCGGGCTCGTACGTGCTGCCCATGCCGGAGGGCAAGGACGTGAAGAAGGTCCTCTACCGGCAGCTGCGCCGCCGCGAGATGCGCGAGCTGATCCGGATCGAGAACCGGGTCATGCCGGTCCGCGTCCTGACCTCCCCCGAGGACGGCCGTGCGATCGGCGCGGCCGCGTTCAACACCCGTACCGGAGCCTTCGTGACCGTCCGCGCCGGGGCCGTGATCCTGGCGACCGGACCGTGCGGCCGTCTCGGGCTGCCCGCCTCCGGATACCTCTACGGGACGTACGAGAACCCCACCAACGCCGGTGACGGCTACGCGATGGCGTACCACGCGGGCGCCGCGCTCACCGGCATCGAGTGCTTCCAGATCAACCCGTTGATCAAGGACTACAACGGCCCGGCGTGCGCGTACGTCGCGAACCCCTTCGGCGGCTACCAGGTCAACCGGCACGGCGAGCGGTTCGTCGACTCCGACTACTGGTCGGGGCAGATGATGTCGGAGTTCGCCGCCGAACTCGCCTCCGACCGGGGCCCGGTGTACCTGAAGCTCAGCCACCTCCCCGAGGAGACCGTCGCCGCCGTCGAATCGATCCTGCACACCACCGAGCGGCCGACCCGCGGGACCTTCCACGCGAACCGGGGCCACGACTACCGCACGCACGACATCGAGATGCACATCTCGGAGATCGGCCTGTGCGGCGGCCACTCGGCCTCCGGCGTACGCGTCGACGACCACGCCCGCACCACCGTGCCCCGGCTCTACGCGGCCGGGGACCTGGCGTCCGTACCGCACAACTACATGATCGGCGCCTTCGTCTTCGGCGATCTGGCGGGGGCCGACGCCGCGCGGTACCGGCCGTACGAGGGGGAGTTGCCCGCCGAGCAGCTCGCCGCCGCCCATGAGCTGATCTACCGGCCGCTGCGCAACCCCGGGGGGCCGCCCCAGCCGCAGGTCGAGTACAAGCTGCGCCGGTTCGTGAACGACTACGTGGCCCCGCCCAAGACGGGCGCGAAGCTGTCGCTCGCCGTGGAGGCCTTCACCCGGATGGCGGGCGAGATCGGTGAGATGGGCGCCACGACCCCGCACGAGCTGATGCGCTGCGCGGAGGTCTCCTTCATCCGGGACTGCGCGGAGATGGCGGCGCGGGCCTCGCTCGCCCGTACGGAGTCCCGCTGGGGGCTGTACCACGAGCGCCTCGACCACCCCGAGCGCGATGACGCGGGCTGGCTGCACCACCTGGACCTGCGCAAGTCCCCTTCGGGGGCGATGGAGTTCACGGCGCGTCCGGTCGATCCCTACCTCGTCCCGGTCCCGGAGTTCACCCCCACGGGCGGGCCCTCCCGGCACCTGGGCGAGGTCGAGCTGGTCGGTGTGGCCCTGGCGGGCGGCGCGGGCCGGCCGGCGGCCCCCGCGGAGACCGGCCGGGACACCGGATCCGCGCCCGGGTCACCCCGGATCCTGGAGCTCCTCTCCCTCGCGGAGGAGACCCCGGACCTGGACGCCCTGCGCCCCTACCTCGACGACCCCGACCCGGCGGTCCGCGCCACGGCGGTGGCGGTGCTCGGCGAAACCGTCCCGGCGGGCGCCGGTCCCGTCCTCGGGGCGCGGCTGGCCGACCCCGACCCGGCGGTCCGCGCGGCCGCGGCGGCCGCGCTGCGCGAGCTGCTGGAGGTGCTCGCGCCCGACCCCGAACTGGGCGCGGCCCTGCGGGCGGGGCTCGCGGTGGCGGATCCGGCGGTCCGGTCGGCGGCGCTCGAAGCCCTACGGGTCCTGCGGCTCGGGGAGCCCGGCCTGTACGAGCGGTCCCTGCGGGACGCCGACGTGGACGTCCGGATCAAGAGGAAGCGGAGCAGCGGAGGCAGCAGCGCGGCGAAGAGCCGCTGGAGCCAGACCGTGGGGGTCAGGCCGGAGCGGGCGACGAGCTCGGCGGTG